>JASHVN010000533.1 GCA_030044555.1 Xanthobacteraceae bacterium
AGATCGACGGTCAGCAAGGCATCGCCGAATGGCTAAAGACAAACCCGAAATACCAGGGATGGCGCCTCGCAAAATGGAAATGCGTCGCCGGCCACTACAGCCCGCCGCGCGCGATCTAACAAAAAGGCCCGGCCGACCGGGTGGGGCCAAGGTATCCATGAGCAAAATGCGGAGGAATTGAAAGCATTGATCATGATCTGGTCGATGCGTTGCGTAGCATGCGCGCGAATCGTTGGCAGATGCTGCGCCATGTGGTGGTTCCGTCGCTTATTCCATGGCTGCTCGGCGACGAAGATCGGGATCGGGCTAGCCCTTACTGGGGCGGTTGTGGGAGAGCTTGTCGGCGCCAGCTCCGGGCTCGGCCGGTACATTACCAACTCGCTAAACGTTATTGATATGACGGGGGCGGTCACCGCGCTCTTCGTGATGGCGGTCGTACCGATGGTGGTGTACTACGCCGTTCTTCTCATAGAACGACGGATGCTGGCGTGGCGTCCGGTAACGGTGCAGACTCGCTGAGAGTGTCGGTGGTGCCGTACGGCTGGAGATAATGTTCCCAGCAAGAAAAACGTACCCTTTGGCACCCTCGACGACCGTGGCCCGGACGCGAGGTCAGTTACGGGTCAATCAGGTCGCCTCCGCCCGGACTGCCAACCCCGAAAGTGCCACAAATAACGGGCCTGGAGATCCGGGCGGTTAGGCGTGGCGGCCATACCTCGCCTTCTCCGGGCCTGATGTCAGTGATTAGCCCACAACCCGGCCCGGGGGACCGGCGATTCCCGTAGCACCGGACCGCCTCGTCATCTTAGGCGGACGATACTTCTGCCGCAGAAAGCCCCAACTGCCTAATCTGCCAGCGTCTCGGCCGCGAAAATTTCATCGACGGTGTAGCGGCGTTTGCTCAGTCCCTGTGCGTGGTGATAGCGCAAAAAAGTATCGAGCGTTTTTCTATTGGCGCCAACGCCGTAAGGCCAGGGATCGTCGCCCAGCAAGCGGCGGTTCTCCTCGAGGTGCGCCGTCAGCCAGGGGATCGCGACGTTGGTGTTCATAAACGGCAGGCCGGCGGAATAAGCACGTTCTGTCTTCTTCTTGGCGGCACGGAAGGCCTCCAATAGCGACCGCGCCACCCATGGATGTTGCCGATAGACGGTCCGGCGAACGACCATGGTGTGCATGATGGGAAAAATTGCGGTGCGGGCGAAATAGTCGCGCTCGACGGTTTCGTAGTTCTCGAACAGACGCGAGATCCCCGGCGAGCGGTTAAGGTAGCACGAGGGAACCAGTGCCGAGATCAGCGCGTCGATTTCGCCCGATTGAAGCTTGGCATTCAGCGTCTGCCCCTCACCCAATTGCCTGACCTCGACATGCGCGGGCGGGTTCGGCCGGAACGGCAACCAATCCCATTTCGGTTCGTAACGGTCGACACCCCCAACAAAATAGCGGACGGACGTCGGCGCAACGTCAAATTCATCGCTGAGGATGCCCTTAATCCAGACTCCGACATCGGTGCCGTAGAAAAACATCTCGCCGATCTTCTTGCCGGCAAGCTCCGACGGCGTCGCGATGCCGCTGTTCGCGTTGACGAACATCGATGAATGGCGAAAGAACCGTACCGGGAAAACCGGAATCGCAATGAACGGCGGCTCGTCGAAATCGAGCGTGCCGAGATAGAACGTCAGCCCCATTTCCGCAGCGTCAAACTCGCCGCGCTCAAGGAGTCGCCTGAATATGTCGGCCGCGAACAGCGCCTCGTGGCGCAGCTCAATTCCTTCAGGGCGGACGCTGCCGTCCGCGAGCGCACGCGTCCGATCGTAATCTCCGGTTGCGATGTGAAGCTTGAGCGGAATTGCAGCACCCTTCGAGCTTGTATCGTTCAGCGCCGCTTCATAACACACCTTGCTCCTGTCCGCATGAGCCCGCGGGAAGTTGTCTTCGGCGGCCATCGCGATAATCTGTCGGCTCATCGGAAGCGCACAGGCAAAGCCTGGACCGCTAATGCGTGCAGACAATGCACGGCGACTGACAGGGGGGATTATGCAGGGGCGTGTTGTCGATGCAGGCGGAGTCATAGACAGTGCGCCGCTGAGCCGCTTTCAAATTCTGATTTTTGTCCTTTGCGGGCTTGTCGCTCTGCTCGACGGTTTCGACGCGCAGGCAATTGCCTTCACGGCCGCGGCCATGGCCGATGAGTTCAAGATGCCGGTGACGGCATTCGGCCCGATCTTCGGCGCTGGGACGGCCGGGCTTGCGCTTGGCGCCATCATACTGCCGCCGTTTGCCGACCGTTTCGGCCGCCGTTATCAGATCATCCTGGCCACGCTGATTTTCGGTGTGTTTAGTCTTGCCACGGCGTGGGTCCACTCGTTCGGCACACTCGCCGTGTTGCGCTTCCTCACTGGAATCGGAGTGGGTGCGGCGGTGCCGAATCTCGTTCCGCTGGCTTGCGAATACGCGCCGCAGCGCACCCGCGCCATGCTGATCACCGTTGTGACCGCAAGCTGGCCGCTCGGCGCCGTCATCGGCGGCGCCATCAGCGCCAAGCTGATACCGGCGCATGGCTGGCAGTCGGTCTATTATCTGAGCGGCCTGACGCCGCTCGCGTTGGCGGCAGCGCTTATGCTCGCGCTGCCGGAATCGATTCTTTTCATGATCAAGCGCGGCGACAAGCCCCAAGCGATCGCCGCGACACTCGGCCGGATCGCGCCCGGAAAATCATTCTCGGCAGACGACCGCTTCGTCCTCGCGGAGGAAAGCGGGGTTCATGGCTTTGCCGTCAAAAAGCTATTCAGCGAAGGCCGCGCCGCCGTTACGATTCTTCTCTGGGTGCCGTTCTTCATGAACTTCCTGGTGCTGTTCTTCATGTTCAACTGGCTGCCGCCCCTGATTAAGCAAACCGGGCTGCTGACCGAGCGTGCCATCCTCGGCGCCGTCATTTTCAATCTGGGCGGGATCGTCGGCGGCGTCGTGCTTGGGCGGATGATGGACAAGTTCGGCGACTTCGTCGTCGTCGGCACGGCCTATGCGTTCGCCGCCCTGTTCGTCGGCGCGATCGGCCTAGTGACGTTTTCACCGCCGCTCCTGATGACCATGCTCGCACTCGCCGGCGTCTGCACGGTCGGCACCCAAGTGTGCGGCAACGCGCTCGCAGCCGATCTCTATCCAACGGCGATGCGCGCGACCGGCGTCGGCTGGGCCTACGGCGTCGGACGGATCGGCTCGATCGTCGGACCGGTTATGGGGGGCGTCCTGCTGACGCAACAGTGGGATATGCGCAGCCTGTTCCTCATCGCCGCCGTGCCCCTCGCCTGCGCAGCCGTGGCGTTGGCCGGCCTCGGCTATGTGTCGCATGGTCAGCGGAATGATGTCAGCTATTCGCCCAAGAGCGGCCAAACGTTGCGACGCGGCAAAATGACGTGACGTGCCATTAGCTGCCGTGAGCACTCGCGACTGATGAGGAAATTGCAGTTTCCTTAAACTGACCGCTCGTTGTTTGTTGCAACTGTCGCCCGGCAGCGAGCAGCACACCTCCAAACAACATTTCCTGCCCCACCATTTTCGCCGAACTTCTGCCGCCAGTCGGCCAAATTCATGCCATGCCGCCTGTTTGTTCTGATTGGCCTGGGATGCGGTGATTCGTGCAAGGGGGTACGGGCAATGAAAGCATTTGTTCGCATTGTATTTGGTGTCGCATCGCTGCTTGCGGTGGGCAACGTCGGACATGCTGCTACGGCAAGCATCTATGGCGGACGCGACGGTCTTTGCGGCCATAGGACAGCCAACGGAGAAAGGCTGAATTGCGCGGCAATGACGGCTGCCAACCGTACATTGCCTTTCGGCACGCTCGTTCAGGTATGTCACAATGGATGTGTGACTGTCCGAATCAACGATCGTGGCCCTTGGGTGCGCGGTCGAGACATTGACCTATCACCGGCAGCAGCTCAGGCAATCAGGCTGTACAAGACCGGCTTTGTGACGCTCTCAGTCGAGCGCTGAGCGCCTTGATCTTGAATGAGTTGCTGACCAATCCCGTCCAATATGGCTCTGCCGGAAATGACGCAACGGGTCATTTTCGACCGATTCAGCGTGGCTTTGCGATGTCCGATCATTCCCCGGAAGCGGACATCGGACCGCCGGCGTTTATGAGTACACGCCCTTAATCCGCGACTTGAATGCAACGACTTCAGACGCGCCCATTATTTGGCATTTGGCTCGGACGGTCGTCGATACTGGAAGTCTTCGCTTCTCATTCCTTAAGCTGCAAGGTGGCAACTTTCTAAAAAGTCTGGGATGCACAATTCAGGCTCGACTCTCTGAATGAAAAGCCGTTTCAACGAAAATTCGCGCTGAGACCTGGAGTGACCGGCTCACTAAGCGGGCGCGCTACATCGCCGCCTGGGAAGGCCGCATGGGCCAAGGCGATGCTCACGATCCTGCCTCTGGTTATCTGCCCGGCTGTGTAGACGTCGAGGGTATTATAACCGTGGTTAGCCCTTGGTTCGAGGTGTCGATACCTATTGGCGCAATTTATAGCAGTGCCCGCCCCCTCCAGCCCTGATGTGCGCGCGACAAGCGCCAAGTGTCGAAAACGAACAGTCCGGTTGTCCTGTCGGTGTCGAGCCTCTTAACTCTGCGCAGAACTTCGCAGCATTTGCTGGGCTTTGGGCATAGAGTACGAAGCCGGTCGAGAGAAGGATCACTGCAGCAATAAGCCGTCCCGTTACCTTCCAATTCAACATTGAAACCTCCCTACGTTCTCGGGCGTTCGCTCGCCTTCCTAGCGAGCAACCATACAAAGCGTTGTGCCGGCACAAGTTCCAACGCCGAAACCGAAAAGAAAACGAGCGAGTGTAACGAATCTGCTTCTGATCGCATTGTCCCATTCCCAGTCTCGAGGCCCTTATGCGAATGCGCTCTAAAAAACTGTGATAACCCGAGAGACGAGTTGCCCTCGGCGCAATTTTGCGTCTGTCGCTGGCCATTTTCCCTACAATGGGTCGTGCGCGGCTTTCCAACCGTCGTCGGCGCTTTAGCCGACAAAGTTGCGGCAATCGCTCTAGCGGCGTGTGGGATACTGGGCGAGCATCGCCCCGAGACCAAAATCGGTTGAGAATCGCATTGAGACAATGCCGTTG
>JASHVN010000067.1 GCA_030044555.1 Xanthobacteraceae bacterium
TCATGCCGCAAAAAACGTCCGAAGAGACGCAAACGCAAGTCGCGATCGTGGGGGGAGGGCCAGTCGGACTCGTGCTGGCGCTGTTTCTCGATTTTCACGGCACGAGCTGCACGATCTTCAACACCGAGCCGGAGAGCCGCTGGCATCCCAAGGGCAACGGCCAGAACGCGCGCACCATGGAGCTTTACCGCCGCCTCGGATTTTCCGACGAGGTGCGGCGTCTCGGCCTTCCCGGCGATCATCCGTTCGATCAGGCCTATTTCACCAGGCTCTCATCGCACGAAATCTATCGCTTCCCGATGCCGAGCCGCGATGAGCGTATCGCCATGCGGGCACGGATGCCGGTCACCGATCAGCTCCCCGAACCGATGTTTCACGTCAACCAGATGTATGTCGAACGCTATCTGCTCGAACGCGTGCGCAAATCGCCGAGTATCGACGTGCGCTTCGGCTGGCAGGTCGACTGGTTTACCCAGGACGAGGGCGGGGTGAGGCTGCACGCGCGCAAGGCCGGCGGCGCCGACGAGGTGATCTGCACTGCCGCTTATGCGGCGGCCTGCGACGGCGGCAACGGCTTTATCAGAAAGACACTGGGCATTGCCTATGAGGGCGACGTGCAAAAGAAGGACGCCTATTGGGCCGGGCAATTCTTCTCCATCTATATGCGCATCCCCGAGCTTTATTCGAAGTTCGTCGGCCATCGCCGCGCCTGGATGTATTGGGCGGTCAATCCCGACCCGCACACCCGCGGGGTCATCTTCACGCTCAACGGTGCCGACGAATTCATGATGCTGATCAAGCCCGAGCGCGGCCACAGCGATGTCGATACCGCCAAGGTCGCCGATTGGGTCAAGCGCACGATCGGTGCCGACATCTCAGTCGAGATTCTCGGCTACCATCCGTGGAACGCCGGCCAGGCGCTCGTCGCCGAGCGCTACCGCGCCGGTCGCATCTTCATCGCGGGCGATGCTGCGCATTTGTTTACGCCGACCGGTGGCTTCGGCATGAACACCGGCATCGACGACAGCTCCAATCTGGCGTGGAAATTGGCCGCGGCGCTGCAGGGCTGGGGCGGGCCGCGATTGCTCGATTCCTACGAAGCTGAGCGCAAGCCGATCGGGCTTCGCAACACCGGCGCCTCGCGCAAATACGCCTCGCGCATGCACGACGCCGTCGTGCCCCATGATATCGAGCTTGACGGTGTCGCCGGCGAAGCCGCGCGCGCCGCGGCGGCGACGATGACCTACGTGCGCTACAATCACTTCAATCGCGACGAGGATAAGGATGCGGTCGGCGTGCAGATCGGCGGCCGCTATGATTGCTCTCCGGTTATCATCGCCGATGGCGCGCCGCCGCCGGATATTTTTCCGCAGACCTATGACGAATATGTGCCGAGCGGTCTGCCCGGCGGACGCGCGCCGCACCTCTGGCTCGACGATCGCCGCCAGATGGGGAGTTCGCTGTTTGACCATTTCGGCCGCGGCTTCACTCTGCTGCGCTTTGATCCGGCCGCCGCGGACGGCGCCGCGCTCGCGCGCGCCGCCGTCGCGCGCGGCATGCCGTTGACGATCTTGGATGTGGCGCTGCCGCAAGGGCGCGAGCTTTACGGTCGCGACCTGGCTCTGGTCCGCCCCGACCAGTACATCGCTTGGCGCGGCAACCGCTTGCCAGACGACCTTGACGCGCTGCTGGCACGCGCCACCGGGTTTTGATTCGTTTTTGTCCCCGGATTCATCGAACGACCGTCATGGAGGGCCTTACAGTGCCAATTCCCGGCTGGCGGCTCCGTATTTGTGTCGCGGCGAGGGTTTGCTCTTGATCCAAGGTCCTTCTGGCCTCTAAATTGAGGCCATCGGTCGAGCCCTGAAACTGACGCACCTGAATTGACGCATCGGTCCAGCCCTGGTCAAAGCACCGAGCATGCCCGGCAAAATTTTCATCAACTACCGGCGCGGCGATGATCCCGGCTTTGCGCAGGCGCTGCTTGGGCGCCTGGAGCAAGTTTTTCCGCACGAACAAATATTCATGGATGTCGACAGCATCGAGCCCGGGCTCGATTTCGTGCGCGTGCTCGAGGAGCAGGTCGCGCAATGCGACGTTTTGATTTCGGTGATCGGCAAGAACTGGACCGAGGCGCGCGATACATCCAGCGGCAGCCGGCGGCTGGATAACCCGGAGGATTTCGTCCGCATCGAGATTGAAAGCGCGCTCGCACAGGAGAAGCGCGTGATCCCGGTCCTGGTCGGGCAGGCCTCGATGCCGCATGCCGATGAGCTGCCGGATTCGCTGAAGCCGCTGGCGCGCCGCAATGCCGTGCGTCTGACCCATGAGCGCTTCAGAGCCGATACCGAGTCTTTGATCGGGGCGTTGCAGCGGGCGCTGAAAGCCGCCGAAGAGGCGCGGGCCAAGCAGCAAGCCGAGCGGGAGCATCAAGAGCAAGCCGCGCGCGAGCATCAAGAACAAGTCGAGCGCGTGCGCCAAGAGCAAGCCGAACGTGAGCGCCAAGCGCAAGCCGAGCGTGAGCGTCAAGAGCAGGCCGAGCGCGAACGCCAGGCGCAGGCCGAACGCGAACGCCAAGGGCAAGCCGAACGCGAACGCCAGGCGCAAGCTGAGCGCGACCGCCAGGCGCAGGCCGAGCGTGAGCGCCAAGCGCAAGCCGAGCGCGAGCATCAAGAGGCTGAAGCAAAACGGCGCGCCGAAGAAGCAGAGGCACGGCGAAAGACGGAGGAGGAACAAAAAGCCGAAGCCGAACGCGCTCGTATCGCTGCACGCGAAGCGGAGGCACGCGAGAAGGCGGAGACAAAAACCCGCATCGACGAGGAAAAGGGCGGGAAGCTGCAGCGTTCGCGGATGGGTCCCGTGCTGATAGCCGCTTCGCTCCTTGTTGTGGTGCTGGCCGGTGCCATCGGAGCTTGGTACGTACTGTCACCCATGCTGATGCTTGGACCGCTGACCGCGGCACAGGAGCAAGCGCTGAAGCCGGCGGGCACATTCCAGGAATGCAGCAAGTGTCCAGTCATGACCGTGGCGCCTTCAGGAAGCTTCTTCATGGGCTCGCCGACAACCGAGCCGGGGCGCGACAGCGATGAAGGTCCGCAGCATCCGGTCACGATCGGCGCGCAGTTCGCTGTTGGCCGGTACGCAGTGACCTTCGACGAATGGCAAGCCTGCGTCGCCGATGGCGGCTGTAACGGCTATAAGCCGTCTGACCAAGGTTGGGGCGGCGGGCGGCGTCCGGTGATTAACGTGTCGTGGACCGACGCCAGCATGTACGTCGCCTGGCTGGCGAAAAAGACCGGCAAGCCCTACCGGCTCCTCTCCGAAGCTGAGTACGAATATGTGACGCGTGCCGGGGCGACGACCGCCTATCCGTGGGGCGATACGATCGGCAAGAACAACGCCAATTGCAACGGCTGCGGTAGCCAGTGGGATAACAAACAGACAGCGCCGGTCGGCTCGTTTGCCGCGAACGGCTTCGGCCTCTACGACACGGTGGGCAATGTCTGGGAGTGGACGCAAGATTGCAACCACGACAGCTACAGCGGCGCGCCGACGGACGGCTCGGCCTGGAGCAAAGGCGGCGATTGCGGCAGCCGTATTTTGCGCGGGGGAGCTTTTGACAATTATCCGAAAGTCGTCCGCTCAGCGGACCGCACCGGGCTCAACACCGATATCCGCAGCAACGATTTCGGCTTCCGGGTCGCGCGGACGCTTGTTGCGCCTTCTGCTACCCCTTGAAGCTGTTGCCCCTTGAAGCTTTGCTTCTTTGCACGTGCATCTTGGCAGCCGCACCGAGCCAAAGGGGCGCCGTCATGGGCATCTGAGTATGTTCGGCAGAACGGCCGATCGGGGGGCCGCCTGATAATTCTCCATCGAGCTAACCGCATCGCCGGGGAATGGTCATCGCCGAGGAGTGGTTGTCGACGCCGTTTTGTACCCAACGCCGGTTTGGAAGCTCAACGTCTGTAAGCTGAAGATTCAGGGGCCTTCCCTGACCTGGTAGTTCAGAACCTGCCACTCGGTGGCGGTGGAGCTAGGCGATTCGAAGTACAATCCAACCATCCAGCTAGAGGCCGGTGGCGTGCCGATGACGTAGACCGCCGGCTTGCCATTAACGGTTGCCTGGACACGTCCGCCGTTGATAACCACATCGAGGTCGTTTGTCCCTCCAACGGCAGTGCTTTCCGCCGCGACGCTGCGAGGCGGCACTTTGGTGCTCCATTTGTTGTCGATCAGCGCCGAACTTTTGGCGGTGCCGGCGGCGGGCAGAATCTCCACTTGGGTGAAATTGGTGCTGCCGCTGGCCCAGAAGACCGCCGCAGCACCCGCGCTGTCGTTGGCCGTCCCAAGACCGGAAATAAGTTTGTAAGTCGCGCAGATTTCGATGCTCGGCTGGGTGTAGAGGTTGGCTTGGCTGATCATTGTCAGCCCGACATTCGCAACCAGCTTGGCCGACATCGCGCCGTTGACGGCTGTGACGTTGTCAGGCGCATTCCATGCGGGATCGAGCGTCTTGAAATCGTCCTGGTAAATGACCTTGCCGCCGCCGCAAGCATGCGCGGCAACGGCTCCAAAGAAATAGCCTATGATTGCAGTGACAACCACACGCGTCTTCCTTCGCATAGCATCTGCTCCCCTAGCTGGAACGACTTCGCTCGCCGTCTTGCCCCACTTAGAACTGCGGCCCGACGCCCTACAAGAGTTGATCACTGGAGTGTAGCCACTGAATGCTTTCTCCCCGCAAATTGTCATATAACTGCGACAGAAGTGCAACTGCGGGCAACTGGGACGACGTGCAAAGGCGCCAATCCTCGGACTCCGCGCTCACCTCGCAGCGCCGAACATTCCTCTCGGCGAACTGGTCGCTCATCCCCAAGTTCGACGGCGAGTTCGTTGCCGCCATGCCAGCGTGGCATGGGAGCTTGGCATGGGAGGAGCTTGGCATGAGAGCTTGACATGGCGACCCGAGATGGCAGGTGGGAATTGCTGCGATGCACCGTGGCCGCGAAAGCGCCACTCCGCCAGCCGCGCCGCCCGGGCGATATCCGCGCGCTCCGGCGGGCGTGTTGCTCGTGGCAATTGCCGATAACCGCGCGTGGTCATCGGCGCTGGCGGAAGAAACTTCCACACGTATAGAAAATGTCCGGTGCGGCTGGTTTACAAGATTGTATCCCGGAGCATGGGGAACGGATTACAAAATCCTCATTGGTCCGCGCGTCATGATTGAGAAGATTTCGTCTGCTCGCGGGACCTATCAATTAACTGATGGGATTGATGCCTGCGACTATCTGGAAAAGAGGTGCGGTGCAGATTGAGCATTTGCAGACCACACCAATTTTTGATGGTGTTTGGATGACGCGAGCGCCGCCCCGCCGCGCGGTGAAAGATGACCCGATACGCCTGTGGCTGCGGCGCGGGCGATTCGGTAACGCCTCAGTTTGAATGAGGCGTAATTTCTCACGATCGCTCAGTGCAGTGCGATTGGTGGCGTTCTGTAACCGCCACAACAAACCAAGCCACATCGGTGATTCACTTACAGACAATTCCCCTCAAAATCTGCAGCCTTAATTCAGAACCCCGGTCTCGCGCTACACGTTGGCGGGCGCTTGAATGCGGCGGTATTTGCAAGAAAAACCTCCGCAAAAAGCGCCGGACGCTGTTTGACCGTTGCGAAATTGTCACAGCTGCAAATAGCGAGTGGTGTCGCAGGGCATTTCCCGTCTTATTTGCTTGCCAACGCAGGCGTTTCCAAGTGTGTTTATAGCCGGCGTCGGGATCGTTTCCTGATGCCGGAGCCTCAAAGCGAATGAGGCTTTCGTGATGCGGGGCGAGGAAGCGCCTCGCGAGGACGAGAAGCGTCGGCATTCGCGCGACATCAGGGCACATGCGGGGGCGCAGTGGCTCTTGTGGCTTTTCAATCGGCGGCCTGCCGTTTTTCCTCCGCGGCGTGCGGAGGACTACGGGTCGTTGCGCTCCCGAAAACCCGGATCCAGAGCCGCGCCTGTCTGCAAGTCACAGCTGCATTTTTTGTTGCGCTCCTGTGCACGCTCGGCTTCGCCGGCACCGCACAGGCGCAGTTTGGCCCGCCGAGCATCACCAGCGTCAGTCCAAATACGGGTCTGCCCGCAGGGGGGACCACCGTCACCATCACCGGCACCAATTTCTTCGCCGTGTCTGCGGTCAATTTCGGCGGCAACGCGGCCACCTTTACCATCACCGTGCCCGGGACCCAGATCACCGCGACTGCGCCGGCGGGGGCTGGCACCGTCGATATCAGGGTGACCGCCGGCGGCGGCACCACCCCCCTTACGGCCGCAGATCAGTTCACCTACGCGCCGGCGGGAAGCACGACTTCGCTATCGGCGTCGCCAAATCCCTCGAACATCGGGCAGGCCGTGACGTTCACAGCGCATGTAACTGGAGCTGCTCCGACCGGCACGGTGACGTTTTTCGATGGCGGCACACAGATCGGCACGGCAACGCTGGCGGGCAACACAGCAACTTTCACGACGTCCGCGCTGACGAACGGCAGTCATTCGATCACGGCGCGATACAGCGGTGACACCAATAATGTCGCCAGTACCTCGGCGGCACTGACGCAGAACGTCGGTGTGCCGAGCGGCAGCGTTAATTTGCGTCAGCTACAGCTCTCCGCAACGCCGATCATTGCCCAGATCTCGGGACAGGCGATTAGCGGTGCGATCGACAACGCCATCGATGCCGGTTTCAGCGACAACCCGCAGACTGTCACGCCCAATGGCGG
>JASHVN010000534.1 GCA_030044555.1 Xanthobacteraceae bacterium
CGGCGTCGTGCTTGGCGGAGATAGCCGGCGGCAGTCGACCAGCGGCGGCCGTTCTTCGCGGTGAGCTGAAAATAGCCGGCACCTTCCTGGCGTGGTCCGTTGAAATCGTCATTGCGCGGAATGCCGGAATTCTCCGCCGCTGTGAGAAACGCTTCGCACAGGGGATGCGGCTCGCAGACATCAGAGACCGAAAGCGGACCGCCTGTGCCGTGCAGCTCGTCGGCGCCGCGCTCCTGGTCTTCGGCGCGGCGGAAGTAGGGCAGCACGTCGGTGAACCCCCAGCCGGCACTGCCGAGCTGCCGCCAATGATCGAAGTCCTCTTTCTGGCCGCGGATATAGAGGAGCCCATTGATCGAGCTCGAGCCGCCTAAGACTTTGCCGCGAGGCTGAATCACCTGGCGGTTGTTAAGCTCCGGCTCGGGCTCGCTCTTATAGAGCCAGTTGACATTGGCGTTGTTGAACAACTTGGCGAAGCCGAGCGGGATGTGAATCCACATGTCGCGGTCGTGGCCGCCAGCCTCCAACAGCAGTACGCGGTGGCGGCCCGAAGCGGTCAGCCGATTGGCGAGAACGCAGCCGGCAGAGCCGGCGCCGACGATGATGTAGTCGAAATGTTCCGCCTCTCGGCCTGATGCCATGGCGCTTACTCCCCCGTGTAGCCCGACATCTCGATGCGGGCGTAGAAGCGCGATGCTACGTCTCGCGGCCTCGCCTGTCAGCCGGCTTGCGGCGCGGCGAAGGCTACTTCGCCAGCCATTGCGGCACACGCTTAAGCGCGTCGTCGCGTGCCGCGGGATTGGTGCCGCGATGTGCCCGCCCTGACGGATCGGCAGTGTGCACCAGCCCGGTGCGCAGCCGCAGCGGGCTATCCGCACGGTCGAATTCGTGATGGGCGCCCGGATAGACGACAATCTCGGCGCGGGCGCTGCGGCCGCGGGCGCCAGCGACCATCTGCTGGCAGGTCGAAGCGAGCGTCCAGTCATCGGCTGCGCCGATCAGAACGAGAGTGGGGACGCGCGCGCTCCATGCAGTCTGGCGCAGGCGCTGACAGTCGGGATAGAGCGCGACCGCCGAGCGGAAATCGGCGCTGCCGTCATGGGGCGCTGAATTCGGCCGCACCGTCCAGAGCGCGGCGATGCCGCCATCCGACCATCCAAGCAGCGAAATATGATCCCCACGCACGAAATTTTGCGTTTGCAGCCAGCGCCGGGCCGCATTGGCGTCGCTCACGCGTTCGCGCGACGGCCGCACCTTGGTCTGGCGCACGCGGCATTGGGGGCCGAGCCCGCGCGAGCCGAAGGAATCGGGAAAAATAACGACAAAGCCCTTGGCGGTCAGGACCTTGGTCCATTCGCCGTAGAGTTGCTTACCGGCTGCACGATGGTCGTCGAGACCGCCGCAGCCGTGGAGGGCGACCACGGCCGGGTAGGGGCCGGGCCCTCCCGGTCGGTAGAGCGTTCCCTGCAAGGTCAGCGCGCCATCGGTCATGTCGACCTTTTCCGCCGCGGCGCAGGCCGTAGCCCACAGCGCCGCGGCGACGAGCGCGTAGAGAAAGGACTTCATCGCCATAATACCGATTCAGTCGCCACGTGCTGACAATACCATGGGGAAAAAGCCGGGCGCAGCATAGGCGCGAGCGGAATGAGAGGGTTTCGCCGCGGCGAGTGACGGATTATCTTGGAAATGCGTTGGTTAATCGCCAGCGTGTCGCCGAAGGAGATCCATTTGCTCAATCGCACCGATCGTCCAGCTCAAATGCCCGGCGAGGCCGAGGTCAAATATCTCGACGGCGATTTTCGCGTGATCCGGCCCGGCGCCTTCGTACGCTGCGCCATCACCGGCGCGGAAATTCCCCTTGAAGAGCTGCGATATTGGAGCGTTGATCTCCAGGAGGCATACGCCTCGCCGGAAGCCGTACTGCAGCGCCACACCGGTGACTACGCCCGTAAGGGGGTGGACGGGCGCTGACCGCGCTTGACCGCCTTCGCTATCATCTCCTGGAAAGCCTGCTCTTCGTCGATGACGAGCCGCACCGGCAACGCACTGGTACGCCCGGCGAGCGTTGCGAGCTGCGGATTGCCGCTGAGACGGACATAGTCCTTCTCGGTTGTAAGCGGCACGAGATTTTGCGCCTCCGCGCGCGCCAGCAGCGTTTGCGCCTCGGCCGCCGTGTAGCGGTGATGGTCGGCAAAGCTCTCCCGTTCGGCGACGTCGATCCCGGCGTCGGTGAGCGTTGCAAAAAATTTCTGCGGATCGGCGATCCCGGCGAAGGCCAGGATCTTGCGCCCGCGGAGCGCGGCGAGGTGCTGGCGATCGGGTTCGAGGTGGCCATGAAAGATGGTGAGGCCACGGCGCCAGGCTCTTTCGGCGACCGTTTTGGCGCCATCCCCCGGGCCAACAATCACGAGCGCCTGCGCGCGTGCGATCTGAGTTCCGAGGGGCGCGCGCAATGGGCCGGCCGGAATGATGCGGCCGTTGCCGATGCCGCGTTTGTTGTCGATGACAAGGATCGAGAGATCCTTTTTCAGCGAAGGATTTTGAAAGCCATCGTCCATCACGATGACACGCGCGCCGCCGAACCGCGCCGCTTCCGCCCCGGCAACGCGGTCGTGCGCGACAATGGTCGGGGCGAGGCGGGCAAGAAGGAGGGGCTCGTCACCGACGTCCATCGCGGTATGGACCGAAGGATTAACCAGCACGGGGCCGGCAAGCCGGCCGCCGTAGCCGCGGCTTAAAAAGAACGGCCGCTCGTGCGCGGCAAGCAGAATGCGCGCGACCGCGAGTGCCGCCGGTGTCTTGCCCGCACCGCCAACGGTCAGATTCCCGAGGCAGATGACCGGTACGCCGGCATCACGCCCCTTTCTCTGCATGCGCAGCCATGCCGCTGTGCCGTACGCCGCCCCTAACGGGCTGAGCAAACGACCACGACCGGGCTTCCACCAAAACGACGGCGCGAACACGAGAGCATCATCCGGGAGTTAAGGACGCCGATTTTCCGATAGCTTGACGGCCACATTACGATGCCGCTGCTCAAGCCGAAGCTGCAACAGATAGGGATCGAGTGCTGCAAGCGTGCGCTCAAGCGCGCCGGAGAGTTTCTCCACGGCCTGTGCCGCGGCTTCGGAAACTTTGCTCCGCGCTTTCGGGTCGGCAAGCCAGGCGCCCAAGCGTGTGGTCAAATCCTTTTCGTCGGCGACGAGTTCCGCGCCATGCGCGTGATCGAGTGTCTCGTAAATCTCAGCAAAATTCCAAATGTGAGGGCCGTGCAGTACCGCGGCGCCCAACCGGACCGCTTCGATCGGATTCTGGCCGCCGTGGCTCGCGAGCGAGCCGCCCATGAACACAATGGGTGCAATCCGGTAGACGAGGCCGAGTTCGCCGAGCGTGTCGGCGACGTAGATGTCGATGTCGCGCTTGGGCAGATCGCCGCGCGAGCGCAGGCCGACATTAAGCCCGGCCGCCTGCGCGATTTCGGCGATAGCCGGACCGCGCCCGGGATGGCGCGGCGCGATCACGGTCAACAGCGTCGGGTGGTTTGCACTCAACTGCCGGTGTGCGGCAACCATGACGGTTTCTTCGCCCGCATGGGTGGAGGCGGCGGCGATGACCGCCCGCAACCCGATCAGAGCGTCGAAGCGATGCAATGTCGGCTGGTCCACCGGCGGGGCGGGCACGTCAAGCTTGAGGTTTCCAGTCGAAGAAATCCGCGGCGCGCCGAGCCGCAAGAAGCGCTGCGAATCGGCGGCCGATTGGGCGAGGCAGAGATCAAAACACGTCAGCAGGGCACCAATCGTGCTCGGAATACGCTGCCAACGGTTGAAGGAGCGCTCGGATACTCGGCCATTGACGAGGATCAATGGAATTTTCCGCTGCGCGGCGGTCAGGATCAGGTTAGGCCAAAGATCCGACTCGACGAAGAGCGCGAGATCGGGTTGCCAGTGGTCGAGGAAGCGGGTGACGAAGGACGGCGCGTCGAGCGGCACGAACTGATGGATCACGCTGTCCGGCAGGCGCTGCTCGGCGAGCGCTGCCGAGGTAACGGTTCCAGAGGTCACGAGGACGGCAAACTCTTGCGTGCGGATGCGGTGGACCAGTGGAACCACCGCAAGCATTTCGCCGACGCTGGCGCTGTGGACCCAGATCAGCGGCCCGGGCGGGCGCGGCAGGCTCGCAGCGCCGCGCCGCTCGGCCAGGCGCTCAGGATGCTCCTTGCCGCGCTTAAGCCGCTGCGCAAGAAGGCGCGACGCCAGCGGTGTCGCGGCGCGCGTGCCAAACTGATAGAGGTGCAGCGCAAACGGCAGACGATCGGGCAAACTCTGCACTCCCCAATGCGGTCATCGGCACGTTTGACCTTGCCGCATCTCCACGCAAGCATGAGCGCAGCTTGCTGCACAGTTTGCCACGTCGAAGACTTCCCGTCTGCCGTTTTCAGCCAACGGGAGAATTGTCCTTAATGCTGCGGCTCGCCGTCGGCGGGGTCGAGCAGGCGGTGCATATGCACGATGAAATAGCGCATCTGGGCATTGTCGACTGTGCCCTGCGCCTTCGCCTTCCAGGCCGCATAGGCCCCGGCATAATTTGGATAAATGCCGACGATGTCGAGCTTGTCCAAATCCTTGAAATCGTGGCTGTCCACGCTCTCCAATTCACCGCCGAAGACGAGGTGGAGCAGCTGACGTCCTGGCTTAGGGGGCAGAGAGTCTGACATCGGATCGATCCAGTTGGTTCGCGCGCTTCTCATGCACCTCAAGAGGGCGCCAGCCGCGGATCGTTGAGAAGGTGAAGGAGCGCGGCGTGCCGGTCGCGCCCGGCCGCGACAAGCATTCCGTGCCGTGGCACGGCGCGATTATAGGTCAGCGGCTCGCCGCTGGATGGCGTGAGCGCGCCGCCTGCTTCGTGCACCAAAAGGTCGGCCGCCGCAAGATCCCAGTCATGACTGCTGCCGCCGGCGATGGCAGCATCGATAGTTCCTTCGGCAACACGGGCAAGCCGCAGCGCCAGCGAATGGATCCTCGGCACAACAGTGAATGGCGGAGCGATTGCGGCCAAGCGCTCGAAAAAATTCTTGGGGCCGGCGACGCGCGCGCCGGCGAATTTGGTCCCCGAACTCGCTGCCATCGTCTTGCCATTACGCGTCGCGCCTTTGCCGGCGACCGCCATGAAGAATTCGTCGGTCACCGGCGCAAACAAGCAGGCTGCGATGGGCCGGCCGTTGTCCACCAAAGCCGCCGATACCGCCCAATCCGGCAGGCCGGCGATGTAGCCGCGGGTGCCGTCGATCGGATCGACGATCCAGACAAAGCGCAACTTGAGCCGCGCCGGATCGTCGGGGCTTTCCTCGGAAAGCCATCCGATTCCCGATCCGGCGGCGCCGAGGCGTTCGCGCAGCAGGGTATCGACGGCAATGTCGGCTTCGGACACCGGCGAAGAGGCGCCCTTGGTCCAGTTCTTCAGCGGCTTGCCGAACATCGAGAGCGCCAGCGAACCGGCCTCGTGGACCGATATGGCCAGGCATTCGGCCGCACGCGCGGGGTCGACCGCCTCAATGGCCGGCAACAGTCAGACCCTCCACGCGGAGCGTCGGCGCATTGGTGCCGTAACGGAAGCGGAGATCGTTGGCCGGGCAGAGACTCTTGAACATCTCCAGCAAATGCCCGGCAATGGTGACCTCGCTGACTGGAAAGGTCACTTCGCCGTTCTTGATCCAAAAGCCGGAGGCGCCGCGGCTATAGTCGCCGGTCACCAGATTGACCCCCATGCCGATCAGGCTGGTGACGAAAAAGCCGTCCTCGATTTCGCCGATCAGGTCCTTGGGAGTTTTTGTGCCGGGTGTCAGATGCAGATTGGTCGCGCCGGGCGATGGTGTTGACGACACGCCGCGCTGGGCATGCCCGGTGGTCTGCATGCCGAGTTCGCGCGCGGTGGCGCTGTCGAGCAACCAGGTTTTCAGAACGCCATCATCCACGATTTTATGAATGCGCGCCGCCACGCCTTCGGCGTCAAACGGCCGCGAACGCAAGCCGCGTTTGCGCAGCGGATCGTCGATCAAGTCGATGCCGCGAGGAAGTATTTGCTCGCCGCGCTTCTCGCGCAGGAAACTGGTCTTGCGCGCGATCGCGCTGCCGTTGGCGGAGCTGGCCAGATGGCCGACGAGCGAGCCGGAAATGCGTGAATCGAACACGACCGGTACGCGGCGCGTCGCCACCTTTCGTGGGTTGAGCCGCTTCACCGCGCGTTCGCCGGCGCTGCGGCCGATCTGCTGCGCGGCCTCGAGATCGCTTGCGTGCAGCGTCGCACTGTAATCGTAGTCGGTCTCCATGCCGGTGCCCTCGCCGGCGATCGCCGACATGGCGATCGAGTGGCTTGAGGAGATCGTGGCGCCGCGAAAACCGTGACTTGTTACCAAGACCATGCCGCCGATGCCCGAAGAAGCCGAGGCGCCGCCGGATTTGGTGACGCCGCTCACTGCAAGCGCTGCAGCTTCCGCTTCGCGTGCGCGCATCTCCAGAACATCGACCGAGGCCATATCGGGATCGAGGAGATCGAGCGCCGGAAAGTCGTGCGCAAGCAGCGACTGATCGGCGAGCCCGGCGAAACGATCCTCGGGTGCAGCGCGCGCCATGGCGATCGCGCGCTCGGCAAGCGCGTCGAGGCCGTCTCCCCTGATGTCGTTCGTCGAAACGACCGCCTGCTTCTTTCCGACCAGAACGCGCAAGCCAACGTCGTCACCTTCGGAACGCTGGGATTCTTCCACCGCGCCGTCGCGCACGTCGACCGACAGCGACACACCGCGCACCGCAATGGCGTCGGCGGCATCGGCTCCGGCGCGCCGCGCAGCGGCGACGAGGCGCTCGGCGAGATCGGACAGTGCGGATTGGTCAAGGAGCGACGGCATAGACAGTTTCTTCGGTTGGTATCGATGCGGCGGGGGTGAGGTCAAGATGTGCCGGTGCGGCGTGCGATTCAACTGCAAAAGGGGCGAAGAGCCCAAATTTCCGGAAAATTACCGTCTTCCAGCAACGTCTCGTCAATCATGCAATCCATTCGGGCTCCTCATACGACCTTTTAACCAGCGTTGTTAAGGCGATTGCGACCGCGTCCTGGCATTGTCGCGGCAACCGGGCGGAAACAGCCCGGGGGGAGTGTCTCAGTTTCGAGGCGTCAAATGGAAGCCGGCAGGCTCGCTGCCGGGTCGGGCCGCGCAGGGCAGCCCCGTCGCGCAAGCGCGATGGTCAGCCCCATGCGGCTCGACCCCTTCTCTTTGCCCGTGCGCTTCACGGCGGCCGACGAAGGCGCCGACGAGCGCCTGCGCGTCGTCGACCTGCATCGCGAGCGCGTGGTGCTGCGCCGCTCGGTGCGCGGCATGCGCATGGCGTTGAACCTGCCGGTCAGCGCATTCCGCGGCGTGGCCATCAGGCTTGCTTTCGGCGTGGCCGGTGCAGCACCGGGATCCATCGCCGTGGTGCTCGAACACGGCGATCCCGCTTTGTCGCTGCCATTGTTTTCCGCAACCGAAGGTGACGACATCGTCGCCGAATGGCAATGCTGGGGCAGGGTGCTTGGGCTCCCGCTCCTGGTCGCCGAGGACGACGGCAGTTTGCGGGAGCCGTTCGTGCGGCTTGGCGCGTTCTTGCGTATCGAAGCGCCGACGTGGCGGCGCCGACGGCGCAATGCCATCGCCCGGCGGCGGCCAGCGCTGGCCATGCGCCGCCGTTTTGGCGCGCTGCCCGAGACGCCGCTCGTCCATCGCGGCGAGCGCGAAATCATCGCGCGGAACTAATCATCGCGCGGAACTAAACGTCAAATTCTGGGGGCGAGTGTTTTTGGCGCGCAATCGCCAAGCTCGGGCTGCGGCGGCCTTAGTGAAGGGGGTCTGAAGTTCCCGAGCACCAACACGCGTGCGCGCAGGAACTTCAAATCCAAAAACCACACAGGAAATCGCCAAATCACGAGTGGGTCCCTGTGATTGATTCCGAAGTTCGCATCAGAGCCTCCGCGGCGCATGCGAACTTCAGAATCGGGAGACCTGCGAAAATGTGTTGTTATTCGCTGATGCTCGGAGCGTCAGGCACTTTTTTCACCTGCG
>JASHVN010000068.1 GCA_030044555.1 Xanthobacteraceae bacterium
CGCCCTCGCCGGCGCCTTTGACGCCGAGCGGGTTGAATGGATTGACGGTCTCGACGTGAGCGATGGCGCAAGTCGGCACGTCGGTCGCCATCGGCAGCATGTAATCGGCGAACGAGGTGGTGAGCGGCTGCGCGTCGGCGTCGTATTGCATCCATTCCAGCAGCGCATTGCCGATGCCGTGGGCGACGCCGCCCTGCACCTGACCGTCCACAATGAGGGGATTGATCACGCGGCCGGCATCGTGCGCGACCGTGTAGCGAATAACTTTTACGCCGCCCGTCATGGCGTCCACCTGCACTTCGGCGACGTGCGTCCCCGAACAATAGGCCGCCTGCGACGGCGTGTAATAAGCCGTGTGCTCAATGCCGGCGGTCTGGCCGGCCGGCAGCGAGACGCCGGGAATGCCCTGCGCCAGCCGCGCCAGGTCGCCGAACGAAACGGACGGCTTATTGCCACGCCGTGATGTCGCCTGGCCGTCTTCAAGTTCGATATCGGCTTCGGCAACACCGAGTGTCCGCGCAGCGAGCGCCATGAGCTGGTTGCGCACCGACTGTCCGGCAAGCAGCGCCGACGAGCCGGCATTGACCGCCTGGCGGCTGGCGAAGGCGCCGACACCTTGGGCAATCGCGCCCGTGTCACCAATGGTCATCACGATATCCGCAAGCCGGCAGCCCACTTGTTCGGCAACGATCTGCGACAGCGTCGTACGCGTGCCCTGGCCCTGATTGGTGGCTCCGGTCGCCACCGCCACCTTGCCGCTCGGCAAGATGCGAATGGTGACCCCCTCGAACGGACCGAGCCCGGTGCCTTCCACATAATTGGCGAGCCCGATGCCGATGAAGCGGCCGCGGTCGAGGGCCGCTCTCTGCCGCTCGCGAAACCTCTCGTATTCGCCAAGCGCCAGCGCCGTCTCCTGCCCGCGCGGATAATCGCCGCTATCGTAAACCAGCGGCTTGCCGTCGCGGAATGTCAGCCCGACCTCGTACGGCATCTGCTCGGGTTGAATAAAATTACGGCGCCGCACCTCGGCGCGATCGATGGCCAACTCGTGGGCAACGCGATCCAATAACCGCTCCATCGCGAACACCGCCTGCGGCCGGCCGGCGCCGCGCACCGGCGTGGTCGGCACTTTGTTGGTGAGCACCACTACGGTGTCGAGCTGGTACGACGGAATGACGTAAGGACCTGGCACGGTGGAGGCGGCGATGTAAGGCATGACGATGCCCCATGGCACGAACGCGCCGGTGTCGTGCAACATGCGCCCGCGCACTCCGCGGATCTTTCCCTCCGCGTCGACGGCGATCGCAAGCTCCCAGTACTGGTCGCGCTCCTGCGTCGCGCACAAAAAATGTTCGCGCCGATCTTCCACCCATTTCACCGGCCGGCCCAGTTCCAGCGCCATTGCCGGGATCACCGCCTCCTCCGGATAGAAGATCGCCTTGGGCCCAAAGCCGCCGCCCACGTCGGGCGCGATCATGCGGATCGACTGCAGATCGCGTCCGAGCAAGTCCGCGAGCGCCTGCCGGCCGAGATGCGGCGTCTGCGTCCCCGACCACACGGTGAGCTGATCGGTGACCGGATCGTGCCTGGCGAGGACCGCGCGCGTCTCCATCGCCATGCCGCCACCGCGGTGCTGCCACAGCTCCTCGCTGAAGACATGGGCAGCCTCGGCAAAGGCGGCGTCCATATCGCCATAGGCCAGGCGAAACGTGGAGGCGATATTGGAATCCAGATCGCTATGCGCGCGGGGAGCGCCTTCCTCGGCGGCGGCGCGGCAGTCCGCCGCCGCCGGCAGCACGTCGTATTGAACGATCAAAGCCGCGGCCGCGTCCTCGGCAATGTAACGCGTGTCGGCGATGACGACCGCGACCGGCTGTCCCACATAGGTCACTTCATCGCGCGCCAGCGCATGCTGGGTGCGCGTCACCGCAAGCGACGGATTCGGCAAGAGCATGGGCAGCCGCTGGCTGCGCATGGGCTCAGGAAGATCGTCCGCGGTGAACACCGCGTGGACGCCGGGCGTGACCAAAGCCGCCCTGGCATCGCAGCCGTGAAGCTTGGCATGCGCATGCGGCGAGCGCACGAAGCAGGCATGCAGCACGCCCGGCAGTTTCACGTCGTCAACGAAACGACCGCGGCCGGCAAGCAATGCCGGATCCTCGAGCCGCGTCACCCGCGCACCGAAATGTTTAGCGCCCATTGCGCGGCCCCTGCTTTGCCGCGCTGCCGCGCAGGCGTTGCGCGGCATCGAGCACCGCCGCCACGATTCCGGCATAGCCCGTGCACCGGCACAGATTGCCGGTCAGCACCTCGCGCACATCCTGCTCCGTCGGCTGCGCGTTTTCGCGCAACAGCTCGGTCAACGTCATCAACATTCCGGGCGTGCAAAAGCCGCATTGCAGGCCGTGATTGTCGATGAAGGCCTGCTGCAAAACCGACAGCTCGCCGTCAGGCGCAAGCCCCTCGACCGTGGTCACCTCGCAGCCGTTCGCCTGCACCGCGAACATCAGGCACGAGCGTGCCGAGCGGCCGTCGACCAGCACGGTGCAGGCGCCGCAGACGCCGTGCTCGCAGCCGACATGAGTGCCGGTGAGATTGATCTCGTGGCGCAGGAAATCGGCAAGCGTCAGCCGTGCGTCGACGACGCGGGCGTACGATTTGCCGTTGACCGTCACCAGCGTCCCTTGCTTGCTCATGCGGAACTCTTCAGGCCGCCACCCCGGCGCGCCGCGCCGCGTCGTTGAGGGCACGGGAACTCAACACTTGCGCGAGGTGACGCCGGTATTCGCCGCTGGCATGGATATCCGAAATCGGTTCGATCAACCATGCCGATGCCGCCGCGGCGCGAATGGCAGCGGCGTCGAGCGGCTGCCCAACCAGGCGGGCTTCCGCGGCCTGGACCCGGAGCGGGGACGCGGTCACCCCGAACAGCGTCAGCGCCGCCCGCCGCACCACATTATCGACGCCGACATCGAGCAGCGCGGCAGCGCCCGCAATGGCGAAGTCGCCCTGACGGCGGGCGAATTCGTGGAAGCCGTGACCGTGACCGAGCCGCCAGATCGGCAGGTCGATGGCGGCGATCATCTCATCGGCGGCAAGCCCCGTCGTCATGAAGCCTGCGGCGAATTCGCGGAACGGAATCTGGCGAATGCCGCGCACGCTCGCGGCGTGGATCGTGGCGTTATAGGCCGCGCACACGGCCGGCAGCTCGGCGGCCGGATCGGCGTGCGCCAGACTGCCGCCGATCGTGCCACGGTTGCGGGTCTGCCGATGGCCGACGTGACCGAGCGCCTCGGCCAGCAGCGGACAATGTTTTGCAATCTCAGGCGACACTTCGAGATCGCGCTGGCGGGTCATGGCGCCGATGCGCACCAGCCCGTCGCCGACCGCAATGCCGCGCAGCTCTTCGAGGCTGCCGAGATCGACGAGGTGATCGACGATCACGTAGCGGAAATTCATCATCGGCACGAGCGACTGCCCGCCGGCCAGAATCTTGGCGTTGGGCAACTTCGCCAGAAGCTCGGCAGCCTCCTTGAGCTGCCGCGGCGCGTGATACTCGAACGGAGCTGGTTTCATCGTC
>JASHVN010000535.1 GCA_030044555.1 Xanthobacteraceae bacterium
TTCTATCATGACTTCCGGCAGAAGCCTGCCGGCCGGCATGTGCTCAAACTGTGCCGCGCGGAATCCTGCCAGGCCTGTGGCGGCGACGCGTTGGCGGCGCACGCGGAAGCGAAGTTCGGTATCGCATTCGGCGCGACCACCGCCGACGGCAGCGTGACTCTCGAGCCGGTCTATTGCCTCGGCCTGTGTTCGGTGTCGCCGGCGGCGATGCTCGACGGCAGGGTCGTGGCGCGGCTTGATGAGAAGAAGCTCGACGCGTTGCTCGCGGAGGCCGACCGATGAGCGGCCTTCGTATCTACGTTCCGGGCGATGCCGCCGCGGTCGCGGTCGGCGCCGACGACGTAGCCCGCGCCATCGCAATTGCCGCCGGGCGCAGCGGGACGCGGGTCGAGATCGTGCGCAACGGCTCGCGCGGGCTGCATTGGCTCGAACCGATGGTCGAAGTCGTGACCGCGCAGGGCAGGATCGCTTACGGTCCCGTCGCCGCGTCTGACGCTGCCGCGATCTTGCAGGCGGTGGCCGCCAATGGGGGCGAACACCCGCTGCGTCTGGGCAATCCCAAAGACATTCCGTATCTGAAAAACCAAACGCGGCTGACCTTTGCGCGTTGCGGCATAGTCGATCCGCGCTCGCTCCCCGATTACCGTGCGCATGGCGGCTACAAGGGTCTGGCGCGGGCGCTGCAAATGCAGGCCGCAGCTTTGGTGGACGAGGTCACGCAATCAGGCCTGCGCGGCCGCGGCGGCGCGGGCTTTCCGACCGGCATCAAGTGGAAGACCGTCGCCGATACGGCGGCTGACCAGAAATACATCGTCTGCAACGCCGACGAGGGCGATAGCGGCACCTTTGCGGACCGCATGATCATGGAAGGTGATCCCTTCGTGCTGATCGAGGGGATGACAATCGCCGGCATCGCGGTCGGCGCGACGCTAGGCACCATCTACGTCCGCTCCGAATATCCTCACGCCATCGCCGTGCTCAACGATGCTATCGCGGCTGCCCGGAAGGACGGATTGCTGGGCAAGAGCGTCGCCGGCTCGCAGCATGCTTTTGACCTTGAGGTGCGTGTCGGCGCCGGCGCCTATGTGTGCGGCGAGGAGACCGCGCTGCTCGACAGCCTGGAAGGCAAGCGCGGCATGGTGCGCGCCAAGCCGCCGCTGCCGGCGCACAAGGGCTTGTTCGGTAAGCCCACAATCATCAACAACGTGCTCTCGCTCGCCACGGTGCCGATCATCCTGGAGAAAGGCGCCACGTTCTACAAAAACTTCGGCATGGGCAAGTCGCGCGGCACCATGCCGATCCAGCTTGCCGGCAACATCAGATATCCGGGCCTTTACGAGACGGCGTTCGGCGTCACGCTCGGCGAACTCGTTGATGAGATCGGCGGCGGCACTGCGAGCGGGCGTCCGGTCCGCGCCGTGCAGGTCGGCGGCCCGCTCGGCGCCTATTTCCCACGCGCGTTGTTTAATGTGCCGTTCGACTATGAGGCCTTTGCGCAAGCCGACGGGCTGATCGGCCATGGCGGCATCGTGGTATTCGACGACACCGTCGACATGGCGAAGCAGGCGCGCTTCGCTTTTGAATTTTGCGCCATCGAATCCTGCGGCAAGTGCACGCCGTGCCGGGTCGGCTCGACGCGCGGCGTCGAGGTGATCGACCGCATCATCGCCAACCGCGACCGCGCCGCCAATACGGCGCTGCTTGAAGACCTCTGTAACACCATGAAGTTCGGTTCGCTCTGCGCGCTCGGCGGCTTCACGCCCTATCCGGTGATGAGCGCGCTCACGCATTTCCCCGAAGATTTTGGCGCCCCGCCGCGCCTTGCGGCCGCCGAATAAGGAGAGTTGGCATGTCGTTCGTTGAAGAAATCGACTACGGCACCCCGAAAGCAAAATCCGAGACGATGGTCACGCTGACCATCGACGGCAAAGAAGTGACGGTCCCCGAAGGCACGTCGATCATGCGTGCGGCGATGGAGGCCGGCACCGAAATTCCGAAGCTCTGCGCAACCGACATGCTGGAGGCATTCGGCTCTTGTCGGCTCTGCCTTGTCGAGATCGAAGGGCGCAATGGCACGCCGGCCTCCTGCACCACGCCGGTCGCTCCGGGCCTCGTCGTTCACAGCAGAACGGAGCGGCTCGACCGCATTCGCAAGGGCGTGATGGAGCTTTATGCCTCCGACCATTCGGTCACCTCGCTCGACCGCAACGCCAAAGAGAACAAATACGTCGAATTGCTCGACGTCGCCGAGGACGTTGGTCTCAAAGAGGTGCGCTATGGCTTCAACGGTGCGCGCCACCCCAATTCCGGCATCGACGCCTCCAATCCATATTTTGTCTACGACCCGGCAAAGTGCATTGTCTGCTCGCGCTGCGTGCGCGCCTGCGAGGAAGTGCAGGGCACGTTCGCACTGACGATCTCCGGCCGCGGCTTCGATTCCATCGTCTCGGCCGGCATGAACGAATCGTTCCTGGAATCGGAATGCGTGTCGTGCGGCGCCTGCGTGCAGGCCTGCCCGACCGGCTCGCTGATCGAGAAAAGCGTGCTCGCCGCGCAAGCGATCGAAAAGCCGGCGGATCATTCGGTGGTGACGACCTGCGCCTATTGCGGCGTCGGCTGCTCGTTCAAGGCCGAGATGCACGGCGAGGAGGTCGTGCGCATGGTGCCGTACAGGGACGGCAAAGCGAACCGCGGCCATTCCTGCGTGAAGGGCCGTTTCGCGTGGGGCTACGCCAATCACAAGGAGCGCATCCTCAACCCGATGGTGCGTGAGACCATCACCGCGCCGTGGCGCGAAGTGTCGTGGGCGGAGGCGATTGCGCGAGTGGCTTCCGAGTTCAAGCGTATCCAGAAGACCTATGGGCGTGAATCCATCGGCGGCATCACGTCGTCGCGCTGCACTGACGAAGAGACCTTCCTGGTGCAGAAGCTCGTGCGCGCCGGCTTCGGCGTCAACAATGTCGATACCTGCGCCCGGGTGTGTCATTCGCCGACCGGCTATGGCCTCGCCAACACCTTCGGCACCTCGGCGGGGACCCAGGACTTCGACTCCGTCGAGCACACCGACGTTGTCATCCTGATCGGCGCCAATCCGACCGACGCGCACCCGGTGTTTGCCTCGCGGCTGAAGAAACGGCTGCGCCAGGGGGCGAAGCTGATCGTCATCGACCCGCGCCGCAT
>JASHVN010000536.1 GCA_030044555.1 Xanthobacteraceae bacterium
TAACCCACGCGAGTATTCCAATGCCTGATTTCATGGGCCTGATGAAACAAGCCGCCGAATTCAAATCGAAAATGGAAGCGATGCAGGCCGAACTCGACCAGATCCAGGTCGAAGGCGCGGCCGGCGGCGGGCTCGTCACCGTGACGCTTTCCGGCAAGGGCGATCTGCGCAACGCCCGCATCGACGATTCGCTGCTCAAGGCGGACCAAAAGGAAATCCTCGAAGACCTCATCGTCGCCGCTCACGCCGACGCCCGCCGCAAGCTCGAAGCCATGCTGCAGGACAAGATGCAGTCACTCACCGGCGGCCTGCCGCTGCCGCCGGGGTTGAAGCTGTTTTGATGGCTCCCGTCTCCGCCGGTCCCGAAATCGAACGTTTGATCCAGCTGCTCGCCCGCCTGCCCGGGCTCGGGCCGCGTTCAGCGCGCCGCGCCGCCTTGTTCCTGATCAAGAAGCGCGAAGCCCTGATGGCGCCGCTCGCCGCCGCGCTGCAGACCGCGCTGGAGAAAGTTGAAGTGTGCCGCACATGCGGCAATATCGATACGCAGAACCCTTGCACCATTTGCACCGACCCGCGCCGCGACGCGTCCGCCATCGTGGTGGTGGCCGATGTTGCCGATCTGTGGGCGCTCGAACGCGCCCATGCCATCAATGCGCGCTTCCATGTGCTCGGCGGCACGCTGTCGCCGCTTGACGGCATCGGCCCCGACGATCTCGCCATCGACGGGCTGGTCAAGCGCGCGCACGACCCGGCGGTGAAAGAGGTGATCCTGGCGCTCAACGCCACCGTGGACGGCCAGAGCACCGCCCACTACATCACCGACCTTTTGCACGACCGCGAGATCAAGGTGACCCGGCTCGCCCATGGCGTGCCGGTCGGCGGCGAGCTCGACTACCTCGACGAAGGCACGCTCGCCGCCGCCATGCGCAGCCGCACGCCGTTTTGAGAGCGTTGCCTGCAAAATAGCCAACGTCCGCCCGCGCCGCGAACAATTGCGGGGCCGGCGGCGAAAATCCCCGTCAATCAGGGGCTTTTTGCAGCGCAACAGAGGATCACCGGACTTGGCCCACGCCTTGCATAAGGATAGTTGCGATCTCGATCTCACTCACTGTGTCGAATGAGATTGCTGGAGCCCCGGAGATCCCGGCACCGGGGCTCCATTTCTTTTTGCCGGCCACGCTGGTCAGATCGCGGCCAGCGCGCGCGTATCTGCAAGTCCGAGTCGTTGCAGAACCGCGCGGGTCTGGCTACCAGAATGCTTCGCGTTGCGCGGAGCATGGTAGCTGCGATGGCCGACGACATCCCTTACGACAAGACGTTCGATCTGTTGCCTGACACCCCCAAGGACGTGGTGCCGGGCGTGCGCGCCGTCGTCGCCAATAATCCCGGCCCGTTCACCTTCAAGGGCACGATGAGTTACATCATCGGCCGCGGCAAGGTTGCGATCCTCGATCCCGGTCCCGACGATGACGCGCATATCGCGGCGCTGCTTGACGCCGTACGCGGCGAAACCGTCACCCATATTTTCGTCACCCACACCCACCGCGATCACTCCCCGGCGGTGCCCAAGATCAAGGCGGCAACCGGAGCCACGGTCTACGCCGAGGGGCCGCACCGTTTGGCGCGGCCGCTCTTTATCGGCGAGACGCGCCGGCTCGACGCCTCGGCGGACACGGCCTTTCGTCCGGATATCGCGCTCGCCGATGGCGAGGTGGTGGGCGGCGACGGCTGGACGCTGGAGGCGGTGACCACGCCCGGCCACACTGCCAATCACATGGCGTACGCGTTCAAGGAGCGCGATCTTTTGTTCTCCGGGGATCACGTGATGGCGTGGTCAACGACGATCGTGGCGCCGCCCGACGGCGCCATGAGCGACTACATGGCTTCGTTGCAGAAACTCGCTCGCCGCAGCGAGCCGCTCTATCTCCCCGGCCACGGCGCGCCGGTGCGCGACGCGCCGCGCTTCGTGCAGCATTACATCGCGCACCGCGAAGGGCGCGAGGCCTCGATCCTGCATCGGCTCGGCAAGGGTGCGGCCGATATTCCGACCATCGTCAAGGCGGTCTATATCGGACTCGATCCACGGCTCTCCGGTGCCGCAGGGCTCTCGACACTCGCACACCTTGAGGATTTGGTCGCGCGCGGCGTGGTCGCAACCGACGGGCCGCCGTCGATCAGCGGCACTTATCGCCTCACCGAGCGTCCTTTGCCTCGCTCCTGAGTAGGCCGCGGCGGCGGCTTCTTCTGCGGCGGCTCCGGCTCCCTCTCCTCTTCCCCGCCCGGCTTGGTGAAAACATCGTCGATGTCGGAAATGAGATCGCGCACGCGCGCCGCGTTGCTGCCGAGGTCGTTACGCCCATAGCGCGACGCCGAGCGCACGTCGATGCGCGTGCCATCGCTGGTCGGCCGGATGCGCACCACCACGTCCTCGGGGAAGCCGAGAATCAACGAACGCGCCACTGCCTCGATAATGCCGTCCTGCGCGGCGCGCGGATCCGACCCGGCGCCCGCGTCGGATACGCGCGGCGGCTGCGCATCGACGATGCGCCAGCGGCGCTTGGTGATGATCTTCATAGCCACGTCGAACACCCGCTGCGGCGCCACGCTGGTGTCGTCCGGCTCAATGTCTGGATAGGCCGCGCGCTGCTGCTCGGCCGCGTAGAGTCCCTGGTAGGCGATCGGATTGGCGTCGCGCGGGCGCAACCGGGCAATGGCGTCGAATTGCGGCGGGTCGATCGGATCCGTGGTGACGTCATAGATCGCCGGCAGCTGACGGGCGCGGACGCCGAGATAGGCCGGATAGGCGATGAGCGCGAGACCGATCAGCACCGCCGAAACGGCCTGGCGCAGCCCGCCGAGACCGTCGCGCCAGATGAAGATGCCGGCGCCAAATGCCAGCAGAATGGCGATCACCGCCAGCAACAGAGCGCCGGCGAGCGTCGACAGAGCCGGCACAATATCGAGTGCGCCCGAACGCACGATGACGATGGCGATAAACGTGGCAACCAGCGAAAACAGCGCGATGCGCCGCGACCAGATCGCAAGCTGCGAGACCGGGTCCTCAGCAATGCGCCGCCGCACCATGCCGTGCTTCCGTCGACTTTCTCAAAGCGGCAGGCATAGTGGCTTAAATTACGGCAGGCAATGGGCGATCTTATCTCCCCGCGAGATATGTTAAACGTGGACCGCTGCTGATAGACCGCCGGCAGCCGAACCACTGGACTGCCGCGGGAGACGCGATGAACGAAGGCGACAACAAGCCGGGCGGCAAAGTCATTCCGTTCGCCAAGTCCATCCAGGGCGCGATCGCCGAGGAGCTTCGCAGAATGTATGGGCAGCTCGTGCGCGAGAAGCTTCCCGATGACATTTCCGCGCTCATGAAGCAGTTCGATGAACGCTCAAAGAAAGGCCCCGAGGACAAAAAATAAGCGAAGCCGCTGCGCGGCGGCAATCAGGCCTCCGGCGCGGCAGTGCCTCAATTTGGTTGCTGTTTTTTCCAATGGCGGCGCGCTCCAGCACATTGCTCGTATCGGCTTCTACCTACAGCCCCAACAACCCCTTCGCGTTGCCACCCGCGAGCGCGGCGATTGTCGCGGCATCGAAACCGTCGACCGAGGCGATGTAACCGACGGGGTCGTATTCGGCCATGTCATAGGGGTAGTCGGTACCCATGAGCACGTGATCGGCGCCGAAGGTGCGAACAAGCTCGGCGAGCTGAGAGGGCGTGAACACGACAGTGTCGACGTAGATGCGCTTGAGATAGGTGGTCGGCGGCTCCTTGAGATCGCCGTGGCTGTCGGAGCGCGCACCCCAGGCGTGAT
>JASHVN010000537.1 GCA_030044555.1 Xanthobacteraceae bacterium
CGGAGCGCCGAACGGCGCATCCAACCAATGTCCGCTCCGCGCAAGAAAGCGTTGCCGCCTGCCTGCGTGTTGCGGCGCGCGCTCATCGGGGCGCGCACGCCTTCCGGCGCTCCACCGCGGCGCTCGCCAGGCTTTACGCCTGGCTCAGCTCCAGGCCCGCGCTTCATGGGATCGCGATGTGTGACCATCCGATCCCCGGGCAGCGAGCTCCTCGCGGGCCGGTCGTAGTGCCAGCCGGGCGGGTTCCCGGAGCCGCCCGAGTGCGGGATTACGAGCCCCGCCCGCGGGCACCGCGCCTGCTCCGCTTCAGGGATCGTCTCGAGAAGCGCCCCTCGATTCGGTGAGCAGGATGGTGTTTAGTACCCTAAACGGAGACTATTGTCAACGGAAATGCGCCTAAGGCGCCGGCCCGGGCGCATGGTCATGCAACCTTCGCGACTGCCGTGCGCACCCATTGCAGGTCTTGCGCGAGTGTTCTTCCGCATGACCTCTGGTCTGGAGGCGTACCCCTTCTGAATGCGAGATAGCTGATTGCGCACGCGGCATTGTAGAGCCGGACACGCTCGCGATTGATCGAGCGACCGGTCACGGGTTCATAAACTTCAAGGGCAGAATCCAGCATGTCTTCGCGTTCCACGTCAAAAAGCAGATAGCGAAAATCATGATGTCGGTCTGCCCAGGCTGCGCTGTCGTAATCGAAGATGCCGTTGACCGTGTCGGACACGGGATCGAGGGCGATATTGTGCAGCCCGACATCACCATGGATCAGCGCACGATCTTTCGGGCTGACCGGCACGGCGTCGTAGCGTTCAATCACTTGCTCCGCGATACGGAGGAGATCGCGGTCATCCGTCACATGAGGAAGCCGTTCGCGTATCCACTGACTTGATTCGGGCCAAGCGACATGGTGTGGGAGCCATCCAGCCACGTCGGCTTCGTTAATCTTGACATGTTGCTCCGCAAGGAACGAGCCAATGGAACGGCCAATTTGGCGGGCCAAGTTGAAGTCCGTTTCGCATCGATGAAATAGACCCCACGGATCGCATCGGCCAGGAACCATTCGGCGCAGATCGAAACCGCGATCTGAGACAAAAAGGAGTCGTGGCGCCTGAAAGGAGCAGCGCTCGGCGAGCAGGCGCAAAACGCGTCGCTCGACGTCGAGGCGTCGGTTTCCCAATTCTGACGCCGGAAACCAAGCCATACGCTCGCCAGATAGCGATGCTGCCCACCGTTCCTCACGCGCGTCGAGCACAACGTCTCTTGGCGAGCATGTCACGCCAGCGGCGCGCAAAGCCTCGCAGACATCCTCCGCCGTGAGATTGGTACCGAAATTCACCGCCCGAGTCCGGGGTTACGAGCCCCGCCCGCGGGGCGCACCAGCCGCGATTAAAGTCCGCGACCGCATTATTGTCCTCATCATCGCGCCGTGGAAGTGCCGGCGGCTGAGTTCGCTCTAGTGTGGTGGATTTGAAGTTCCTAAGGTCCAGTGGCAAGCTCGAGTAGGAACTTCAAATCCAAAAGCCACACTAGAATCATTAAATTGCTAGTGTCCCCTTTGATTCCGAAGTTCGCATCAGAGCCGCCGCCAGCACATGCGAACTTCGGAATCGGGACACTAGACTAATATCGGCTTTCAGCGTGCCTGACCGCGATACGCACCCGGACTCTGCATCATGATGCGCCGGAAGTAGCGGTTAAAGGTCGACAGATCATTGAAACCGGCATCGAAAGCGATCGCTGAAATGCTGTCGCGCGTCCGCCGCAATCGGACGGCTGCACGGCGTATCCGCGTGTGCAGGATGAACTGGTGCGGCGTAGTGCCCACAACGCCGCGAAACGTGCGCAGGAAGTGGTAGGGACTCATTGCGGCTGTGCGCGCGAGCTCGATAAGCGACAACGGGCGGTGAGCTTGCATTTCGATCTGGCGCAATGCAGCGGCAATTCGTCTCTCGTCGCGCGGGCGCAGCGTTTGCCCGCGATTCCTCGCTCCCGCGAGCAGCATGAGCACCGTGCCTGCGACCCGCAAGGCAAGCTCCTCAAGCTCGGTATTGTCGGCGTCGTGGCGCGCCACCTCTGCCGCGGCGATGATCGGCAGCAGTTCCGGCACCGGCGGTAAGGACGGTACGGTAAAATCGAACCGTCGCACGCCGGGCACCGAAGCCGCGACGCTTTCGATGAATTCCGGCGTGAAATGAAAGGACACGCAGCGGTCACCCGCACTGTGTTCATGGCCGCACACGAAACAGTGGCGGTGATTGCCGAGCAACAGGGCACCGGGCGCTAGCACCGCCGTGCCCTGCGTTCCGCGATACTGGAACGTTCCCTCGGTCACCGCCGCGATGCAGGCCGAACTGTGCTGCTCCTCGAACGATCGTTCGCGCGGGCCGGAGGTGCAGATCACGTCGGCGATGCGCCAGCCCGGACCGCAAGCCAATAGGCGATGGTTCAAAGACATGACGTCGCTGCCTTAGATCAGCTTTAGCAATTTTTCCCAAGCCAACGTTCGGTGCAGTGGTCTACTAGAGCGGAATGGCTTTTCTTTGAATCGTCATTCCGCTCTAGCTTATTGTTGGAGCATGATCTTTTCCGAAAACCGGTATCCACTTTTCGGGATCATGCTCTAAAAGCCAAAGCTTGAGCCAGCTAAAGAGTTCCGCACATGATTGCTCGCTCATTCGCCGACGCCCTGAACACAACGGGTCCCGCTCCCGACCGCGCCGCCAAAATGAACCTTTACGGTTGGCTGATCGGAGATTGGACATTCGAAGGGGTCGTCCATTTCGATGACGGCACACAGCGCAAAGGCGACGGTGAAATCCACTTTGGCTGGGTGTTGCAAGGCCGCGCCATCCAGGACGTCTGGGCTTTTTCCGACGTCTTTTATGGCAGCACGCTGCGCGTTTACGACTCGGCGCTCGATGCCTGGCACATCCTCTGGACCGATCCGCTTCGGCAGTTCTACACGCGCCAAATCGGGCGGGCGCAAGGCGATGATATCGTCCAAATCGGCAAGAACGACGCAGGCGAGGGCGTGCGCTGGCGTTTTACCGAAATCACGCCGAATTCCTTTCATTGGATCGGCGAGCGCTCACGCGACGATGGAAAGAGCTGGTCGCTGCAAGCCGAATATTTTGCACGGCGCGCAGCTTGAATGGAGGAGAGCAAAATGCTGGACCATGTTTCAATCGGCGTCCGCGACTTGGCGCAGTCCAAGCGCTTCTACGACGCCACCCTGGCGCCTTTAGGCTATAGATGCCTCAGCGAAAGCGGCGGCTCGCTCGGCTATGGCCGTGAAACCGAGGCGTTCTGGATAATTGCGACGGAGCATCCCGTCGCGGCAGACCCAAAATCAGGTTTGCATTTCTGCTTCACGGCGCCAGACCGCAACGGGGTCGACGCATTTCATGCCGCCGCTCTCAAGGCCGGAGGGCGCGACAACGGGAAGCCCGGCCTGCGCGCAGACTATGGGCCAAACTATTATGCGGCTTTCGTCAGCGATCCAGACGGCTACCGGCTCGAGGCCCATTGTGGATAATGCCGCCCGACCCGTGGCCCGTTAATGTCGCTTGCGGGTCATTGGGGTCAGGCGGCGGATTTGAGTGCCGAGGTCTTTAAAAGACCCCGGCCGGCGAATGCGCTGGCGATGTAGCCGTCGTGCCTTCAATTTGATTTTTCGCTGTAGATCGCGCGCACCTTCTCTACCAGAGGCGGCGGCAGGTTGCTGACCTCGGCGACCAGGTTCTGCAATTGGGCGCCATCGAGCGGATTCACCGTGAGCTTCATGCGCGCGGTCTCGGCGAGGAAATCCGGATCTTTCATTGTCTCGTCGAAAGCCCGGCGCAGCAGGGCGACCCGTTCGGCCGGCACGCCGGGCGTCGTCATGAACGAGGTGCCCACTTCGGTGGCGTTCATCACGGTGCGCAGGATGGCGCGCTGCTCGTCAGTACGGGCGAGATCGACGATGACCGGAACGTTCGGCAGCTCCGGATGCGGCTTGAGCGCATATTGGACGAGAATGTTGATCTTATGCTGCGGCAGCCAGTCGGGGTGGGCAACCTTGACGGCGGTCCATGCCGTCGAGTGGCCTTCGGCTTCGCCGCGCTCCACGGCGAGCTGCGCCTCGGCCGATCCTTTATAGCCCATGATCAGCTTGAATTTTGTCCCCAGCACATTGTTGGTCACCGTCGGATAGATGGCGACGGTGGAGCCGGCTCCGGTCGCGGCCAGCGTCGATTCCATGCGCTGCGCGTCGGCGAATGTCTTGACCGGCGAGGTGTGCCACATGAACACGATGTTGACGAGAGAGTCGATGCGTCCGATCCAGTTGAACTGTGCCGCCTTGAAGCGTACGCCGGGCGCGCCGAGTTTTTCGTCGAGCGGCGCAGTGGGCGCGCCGATGCCGATCACCGTGCCGTCCCGTGGCGCCACGTTGTACAGATAAGCCAGCGCCAGATAGCTGCCGCCGCCGGGCATGTTTTGCGGCACAATCGACGGATGGCCGGGAATGTGCTTGCCGAGATAACGCCCGAGCGTTCGGGCATAAACGTCATTGCTGCCCGCCGGAGGATAGCCGATCACGAAGTTGATCGTCTTGCCGGCATAAAAATTGGTTGGACTTTCCGCCAAAGCCGGCGCGCCGCCGATGAGGAGGCCGAGAGCGATAAAGCCGAATTTGAAAAACCGCATGAACGATCCTTTCTTTACGCGTCGGTTCACACATTGTGTTTCGGTTCGCACGTTATGCTTCAGTCCACAGATTATGTTTCAGTTCGCAGATTATGTTTGGTTCGCACGCTCTGCTTCGGTTCGCACGTTATGCTTCAGTCCACACGTTATGCTTCTTCAGTTCGCACCTCATGCTCCAGTTCACACATTGCGAGTGGCGGCAGTCGAGGCGAAGGGTGCCGCAGGGATTTCCGCAACCACGCCATGCATCATTGATCGGCCGTTTGCGCCAACAGGGTCTTTGCCTGCCTCGATCCCAGATCCGCCGCGCGCCGGTACCAGCTGCGCGCCTGGGCATCGTCGGCGGCCACGCCGATCGCGTTGTGCTCGGCGAGGAAACGGGCGTCGAACGTAGCCCCCATGGCCAGCGCGCCGTCGGCATTGCCGCTATCCGCGAGATACTGGAACACGCGTCGGGCTCCGGCGATATCGCCGATGTCGAGCAAATCCTCGCCCCGTTTCAGCATCAGCGCTTGCTGAGCGAGATCCTTCGGCTGCAGCGGCGCTGTTTTTTGCTCCGGTTCGACC
>JASHVN010000538.1 GCA_030044555.1 Xanthobacteraceae bacterium
GACGGCGGACTGCATGCGCTGGCCATTGGCAGCGATCGCCGTGTTGCGGCTCGCCGGCGGCCACGGATCGTTCATTTGCATGGCCTGGTCGGTGGCCACCGCGTCGCCGCCGCCAAGCACAATCGTGTCGCGGCGGTCGAAATAGATGTCCGAGCAGCCGGCGAGTGTGCCGGTGAGCGCGGTGGCGGCAATGGCGGCCGCGGTCAGGCGCGCCATTGTTCGCGTATCAGCCTTGGTTCGCATGTCAGGCTTGGTTCGCGTGTCAGCCTTGCTGCCTTTGTTCTCAGTCTCTCGCCGACACATAGACGCCTCCGTTTTTCGGCAGATCGAGGATATGACCGACGTAGGGCCGGTTCAGCGCGCCGACGGCGAGCCGCGCCAGTGACGGGCTGACCTCGGCCTGGCCCATCAGGAAAAAGTCGACATCGTTGCCCGGCAGAGAATCGTCGAGCGGGGTATGCGCGACCTGCGTCGGCGCCATCGGATGCACGATGTGCGGCGTCACCAGGATGACCAGATCGGTCTCATTCTTCTGGTACTCGCTGGAGCGGAACAGCGCGCCGAGCACCGGCACGTCGCCGATCCAGGGCAGCTGATCCTGCGCGTTGGTGCTGTCGTTCTGCAGCAAACCGCCGAGCAGGAAACTCTGGCCGTCGCGCAATTCGAGCGTGGTCGAGGCTTTGCGCATGATCAGTCCGGGCACCGACGTGCCGGCGACGGTCACGGTATGGGTGGTGTCAAGCTCGCTCACCTCCGGCTTGATCACCAGATTGATCAGTCCGCCCCGCAGCACAGTCGGCGTGAACGAAAGTCCGACGCCATAGGGCTGGTAGGCGAACGAGACTGTGCCAAACCCGCTGGCCTCGGGGATCGGGAATTGTCCGCCGGCGAGGAAGCTCGCGGTGTCGCCCGACAGCGCCACCAGATTGGGCTCCGCGAGGCTGCGCGCGAGACCCTTTTGCTCCAGCGCATTGACGTCCACCTGCAGCCGGTTCGACAATTGACCGACCAGGAAGCCGAACGGCGCCGCACCCGACAGCACACCGGCGGCGGTCACTGGCGACAGTGGCGTACCGTTGATGTTGCTCGCGATCGTGCTCGGCCCGCCGACGGTGGCGCCGGGCTGCTGAAACGCGCCGCCTGCCTGGGTGATCGGCAGTTGCTGGGCCGAAAGCTGGTTGCCAACGTTGGCGACCGCCGAGTTGCCGAAATAATTCCACTGCACGCCGAGTTCGCGGTCAGCCGAACGCGAGACCTCGATGAAGCGTACGTCGAGCTCGACCTGCTGCTGCTCCATCACCTGCACGGTGTTGATCGGATCGGGCGCGAACTGACGCGCGATCATCATCGCCTTGTCGAGGGTGGCGGCGTCCGGGGCCGTGCCGGACAGCATGATGCGGCCGTTGATCGACGACACCCTGATGCCGCCGCCGGTGAAGCTATTGATCTCCGACTCGAGCGTCGAAATGTCAGATGTAACGTCAACGTCGAAAATTTCGACCAGCTTTTTGTCCTGATCGTACGCAGCAATGCGCGTGGCGCCGATCTTCTTGCCGAAAATGGACAAGTGGCGATCGGTGAGCGGATTGACATCGGCGACCGAGGGATCGCTGACCTCGATATCGACGAAACCGTGATCGGTCTGCACGTCCTGCGATTTGCCGAGCGTCACTGTTATCCGCGCGTGCATCGGACTCGTGAGGGCAATTTGCTGCTGTGCGTGGGATGCCGCCGGCGCCAGTGCCATCGTCGCCACGATGGTTGCCGCCAAGGCGATGCCGGCGCGGCGCGCGGCCTCCCGCATGCGGGTGGCCCCGTCCCAGTTGCGCCGATCTATGCCGGTGCTGAGGTCTTGATCCTTGTACTCGCTACTCACGTCGGCCTCCCCGTAATTGTCCGTCGTCCCCGACACTCGTGTCCCGCTTCTTCGTCCCAAACTTCGGCTAGATTTTTCCTTTGCGCATGATCTTTTCCGAAAACCGGTTTCCACTTTTCGGGATCATGCTCTCGTTCACTCTGTCTTTGTTTGTCCGCCCCAAACTTTTAGTCATGCGCCATCGTCTGCCGCGACAGAGCAGCCGAGGACGTTCCGTTTTGCTCCACCGGCACGCTGTATTCGTCGAGCGACATTGCGTCCTTGGACACCCGCGTGACCACGATGGTGACGTAGTGCGAATTGCCCGGCATCGAGTGGCCGCTGGCGAGATCGGTCGCGGTCACCTGCCGCGCATCCGCGTCATCGGTCTCGCCGGCCCGGCGCAACAGCAGCGACAGCGTGCCGACCACGGACGCGAGCGCGAGCTTTTGACCGTCAGCTTCATCCACTTCCAAGGTCACCGCTTTGACTACCGCCGGCTTATCGGTCGTGTCGTCGGCCAACTGATCGATGGCGAGGACGCGGGCGTCCTGGATCACCACATCGTTGACCGAAACCTTCTTGTCGCCCGGTTGCGTCAGCAGCACGTCGACGTGATCGCCCGGCAGCACAAAGCCGGCGACGCCGCCGACATCGTTGACGCGGATGGTCACCGCCTTCATGCCTTCCTTGAGCACGGCCGACAGCGTGGCGCGCTCGCCGGGGCCTGTGATCTGCGCGGCAAGGATTGGCTCATTGACCGCAATCGGCATGAGCACGATGCGCTTTTGCGCCGTCAGCTCGCTGATCTTGCTGAAGGCGCCTTGCGGCAGATCGCTTTGCGTCCACGGAATTTCGCGCAACGAAAACGAGCTGAGCACGTCGCCGAACTTCAACGGCCGCGCCGCAACCACAATGGTGCGCGACGGCGGCGGAGCTTTCTGGTGCGCCGCGAGGTTGCGCATCTCCTCGGCGGCCCGGTTATTGAGCCAGGAATTCGCCAAAAAGACCGCGAGCAGCCCGAACACGACTGCAAAACCGATCATCAGGATGGTGCTGGTACGCACGCCGGTTCTCAGCTGTCGCCACGAAATTGTTATTTGTCAGGGGCAATTTGGTCCGTCGCTGGTATGGAATTGGTGAAACTACTGAGCCATTTCCGCGTATGCTGAAGATTGCTTGAAGCGGCATTCTTTACGGCCGGTGTATCGGTTTATTTGAATCGAACAGAGATCGTTTACAAAAACTAAGCCGCCGCGCCGCGCGCAGCGGCCCGCAGGCGATTCATCCGATTTGATCGGCATTTCCGCCACGCAGCGCCCGCCGCCGCATGGTTACCGCGCGCGTGTTGTTTGTTAAGAAATGCAGTAGCGTGCCGTTAAGCACGAGCGGCGCGATACGGATTGCGTCTCGATCAGATGCGGGCAAAACCGCGCGGCACGTTATGAAATCGCTCGATGCCGCTTTGCGTGATCAGCACCATTTCGCCGGTCTGCACGCCGGCCGCACCATCGCGCGTAACCACATTGGGCTGGATGACGACCACCATGCCGGCGCGAAACGGCTCGTCGGGCACATGCGCGCTCGGCCGGCTCTCCGATCCGAGCACCGGCGGCAGGTAGCCGCCGCCGTAGCCGTGCAACAGATCGTCGATGATGGTGAATCCCGCCTCTTCGATCACGCACGCCGCGCCGATCACCTCGCGCGGCAAGGCACCGTCCTTGAGCATTGCGGCGACCGCATCGAATGCGGCATCGGCCACGGCGTGCAGATCGCGGTAGAGCGGGCTCGGCTCGGCGCCGAGCGCGAAGCTGCGCAGCACCTGGCCGGGATGCTCCCAGAATGCCGCGCTGATTTCGGCAAATACGACGTCGCCGGAAGCGGCCTTGCGGTTGGCCGCGAATTGCGGCGGCACGCCGAGCTGCGGCGCGTTCATCGCGGTGATGCCGATGAAATGAATGACGGTAGTGCCGCCGAACGGGACGTAAGCACGCTCCACCACATCGCCCAATTCGCGCTCGGTGAGGCCCGGCCGCAAGCCGTCGCGCAGCGCCAGCATGCCGCGATCGCTCAGTGCGGCGCCGATCCGCATCCAGTCGATTTCCTCCGCCGATTTGACCTGACGCAGCCGGGTATAGGCGCGGTTGAGATTGGCGATGCTGCCGAAACGGCCGGACAGCGTCGCGTGCTGCTCGAAGGTCATCGGCCCGATCACGCCGACGCGGCCGCTTTGCGCGCGGCGCTGCTCCAGCACGTCGATCGCGGCGGCGATCGACGTGCCGCCGCCCCAGGCGACTTTGGCGCGCGCGGCAATCTTCTGCGCCAGCGGCGCATGATTGACGTGCTGCACGAACATGGCGTCCGCTTCGCCCGGCGTGAACACGCCCACGGCTTCGGTGGTGACCGGCCAGCCGGTGAGCCATTGCACCGCCGAACCGAAGCGGTTGGCGCCGCAGAACACCAGATGGTCGAGGTTCGATTCTTTCAGCAGCGCCGCGATGGCGCCGCGGCGCCGCGCCATTTCGGCGTCGGAAAAGCGCGGATAGTCGGCTTCGTGGATCGCGCGCAGGCGCTCCGGCAGGGCGAAGGTCGCAGATTGATTGGCGTGTGTCATGCCCTCAGTTTAGGGGGCTGGGCTTGGCAAATCCATTTTGTTAATCCTCCCCCGCCGCCTGACATTCAGCCGCACACCTCGAAATCCTCGTCCTGAAGCGAAAGCAAGTCTGGAGCGAAAGAAATCATGCCCTCGTCCCTGATCGACTCCGCCGTCTTCCGCGACATCTTCTCGACCGAGGCGATGCGGCGGGTGTTTTCCGACGAGAACCGCGTGCAGAAATATCTCGACTTCGAGGCGGCTTTGGCGCGGGCGCAGGCCCGG
>JASHVN010000539.1 GCA_030044555.1 Xanthobacteraceae bacterium
AATGGATAATCAATCTAAGGGCCTTGAAGCGCCAGCTGGCGGGGGCTTAGACCGCGCGATTGGAGTATACCCGTATTGTCGCGTCGGCTCTTTGGAGCACGAATGGCCTAAATTCACGTTACTGCACGACTTAGCAAAGAAACGTCAGCAGTCCCGGGGAAGCGTGAGAATAATTGCAGCGGCTAAAAGCAGGTGCCCTCGTCGCAAAGAAGCCGGATAAAGCGGCAGATATCTCGGACACGTTTCGGTGGCAAACGTCACAAACAAGAAACAAGGAGATATTTCTCGATGGACGGCACTTGGCGCCGACTTCATTTCGACCTGTTGTCCAATAACGCACTCAGCAGGGCATGCGGTGGGGAGGCGAACGGATTGACGATGGTAACGCCTCCCCATGTGAAGCCTTCCTGCAGGTCTTCGGATAGCAGCAGCCGGCAACTCGCTTGCGACGCTGCTGACAGGATAACGGCGTCCCAGATTCCAAATTGATGATCGGTCGCTAGATCGGCCGCCGACAACATGATCTCCGACGATGTCTCAACCACGGGAAAAGTATCGCGCCAGCTCAATAGCGCTTCGCGTGCTTCGACCCGCGACTTAGAGGCCTTGCGAACCAATACGTTGAATAGTTCGCCGAGAACCTGCACCGGGATGACAGTCGCTTCCTGCGGCAACCGCTGGACAAGGTCAAGCGTAACGGTGCGCCGCTCAGCGCCGTTGACTCCCTCTGCATAGGCAAGGACGTTCGTGTCCAGTGCAACCCTCAACGGTCGTCCTCGTACAGTTCCTCGCGTGTCCAGCGCCGAGCTTCGACAACAGGCTGCTTCTTGAGGCGGGATAACAACGCCGTCCGGGCACCGGCTGCCACATCCTCATGCTTGCCGGCGGGCACGATCCGCGCGACAGGCTTGCCGTGGCTGGTTACGACGTAGCTGCGGCCTTCCCGAACCCCCCGCAGCAGCAGGGAGAACTGGCGGTTGGCATCGGCTGCCGAAATCGCTTCTTCCATGATATTCACCCTGTAGTGATATTGCCTACTATAATGTTCGGAAGCAGATTCTGCAACCCCAGAGGCATCACACGGCCGGGAGACGGCGCGCTCGCGCAGCGAGTTCATCACCCTCCACAGATCGGTGCGTCGCTCCACGTTCAGCCAGAAGTCTGGGCTGTTGCCGAATACCCGCGCAAGGATGAGCGCAGTTGCGGCCGTCACGCTTCGCCCGTCGTTGCACAGCTCGTTCACGTGCTTGCGCGAGGCACCCATTGCATTGGCCTCGTGCTTAATCCGACCCCTTGCTGCTTGGTAGTCCCTCGCAGTCCTGTCTCCAGGCGGTCAAGGTTGGCGCGGCACGCGCCACCGCAAAGCGGCTGTGACCTTGACGGGCTGGAGATAGGACGGCTCATTGGTGGAAGCAGAAAACCTGCTCGCTCTTTCAAGTTAACGCTTCCACCTCAATCACAGCCCCAGCCCGCGTTGCCTGCCAAAGGTCCATTCAATGCCGCCGCTATCGCGCACGATGCCGGTGATATAGCGCCCGATCTGCCGGTCGAGGATCGGCTGCCAGGGAACGAGCTGAAGGCCAAGGCCGCCATCTCCACTGAAAGTCTCGATCATGGCGAAGCGACCACTCGCGAGGTTAGCGATGCCGAGAAGCGTGCCGCTAACCTGACCGCTCGCTAGTGCGGGAACGAAGGTCATGCCGCGCGCCGCCGCCATCTGCGGCCCGACGCGGGCGATTTCCTGCCGCTCCAGGCGGGTGACGAGATCGCGCGGAGCGCGGATGCCGCCTTCGGGCGTGCGCCAGGCATGGCCCTGCTGAATGAGGACATCCTTTCTCAGCTCCATCGCCTGCCGCACCTCATCCCCGAAGCCCGCGTGCCCGAGCGGCGTGCGCTGCTTCGAAACTAATTCGCGGTCGAGCCAGGTGGCGCCGTCGCTCTCGATCTGTTGCTCCAGGTCGAGGGTGGAAAGCACGCGCATTGAGTTCTGTGCGCCGCGCCGGACATCGTAGCTGGCAGCGCGCTGCTCCAAGTCTCCAGGAACACGCCATTGGTCTGTATCGATACGCTCGACGATGCCTGCCCGGCGCAGTGCCTCCAGCCGTCGGATATGGCTGCGCACGTAAGCGTCGCTGTCGCCGCCCGGAATACGGACCGCGCCGCTCTCGGCGAGCGTCCGATGCTCGCTCGGACGGTAGAGGCCTCCGCTGTCACGGGCCAATTCCGCGATGTTGCGATCGGACGGACGCCGCCCCGTTGAGACCCGGCCGATTTGCACGATGCTGCCTTGTGCCGGAGGTTCGGCATTGGCATCGAGCGCGACATGGTGGACTCGACCGTCCGCGCCGTCGATCACGAGGCCGACCCGTTCGCCGAGTTCGTCGTCGAGCCGCTTGCCGATTAGGCGGCCAATGACCGGCTCATCTGGGGCTGCACCATGCAGCACGTAGCTGCCGAGCGCGCGTTGCTCGCCGCGCTCCGACAGCGCCCGGTTCATTGCCTTGACGACGTCGCCACGCTCGCCAAGCTCTCTTAAGGTCGGCTCTAGCCGCTCGGAAAACGACCACACACCAGGCTCGATCTCGTTGGCGAGCCCGTAGCGCTCCAGTGTCCGGAGTCGACCAATGAACAGCGTCTTATTGAGGTCGGCGCGGAGCTGGCCAGCATCGGGACGCACGTCGACCAGCCTGCCCGGAACCTCCTCGATTAGGATGCGGTCGAGCCGCGTGAAGCGCTCGGCGGTCATCTCGGCTTCCAGTTTCTGCCGCAGCTCCAGATCGGTCTCAGAGCCGAGCTCCAGCGTGACCCGCTCCCGGGCGCGGAGGCGCAGACCATCGGTGATGTAATCCTGGGCGATGATGAGGTCCTTGCCGGAATCCTCCTTGCCCCGGATCACCACATGGCTGTGAGGATGCCCGGTGTTGAAATGATCAATCGCCACCCAGTCGAGCCGAGTGTCGAGGTCCTCCTGCATCTGCTGCATCACGTCGCGCGTGAAGCCGCGCAGGTCTTCAATGCGATCGCCGTCCTCGGGCGCGATGATGAAGCGAAACTGGTGGCGATCGCCACGGCTGCGATCGAGGAAATCCTTGCCGTCGGCATGGTCGGTGTCTGGGCCATAGAGTGAGCCGCGACCACTCTCCCGCGTGGTGCCCTCGCGCTGCAGATAGCGCAGGTGTGCGTCGGCCTTGCGGTTGCCGGATGTGAGCTTGACGATCCGCGCCTTGACCACAACGCGACGCTGCCGCTCGCCCCGACCGCGCCGCTCAACGGACCGCTTCAGCCGATCGGCCGCAGCCTGCCCGCGGCCGATGCGGGAGCACTTCCCCTTCCGGCTTCTTCTCGCGCCCGGACCCCGGCGTGGGCGGCTTGAAAAGTCGGACGGCGTAAGTGCCGCCCCATTTGCCTTGGCTGCGGCCTTGAGCACCTGGTTGACGAAGCTTTGCTGCCGCCGGCCGGTGCTTAGTCTGCGATCGCGGATGCGGCCAGTACGAATACGAAAGTTGGAAGCATCGTCGGTCATGCCGAGAGGATGCGCGCACGATATCGAGGCGCAAGCGCAAACAAGTGGTCATCGTAGCGCTGCGTAGAAAAGCGTAAAATTAGCGGCGTGACATCGCGAGAGGCGTTGATAGAAAATACGAAACTGAAAAACGCACCTCGCGGCGGCCGCGATCAAAAGAATTACCGGCGACTAAACCAATGTGCAGACATCTGCAATTTGCAAACGGGCACCGAAGGGCACCGTTTGCTTTAATCTTGCCCTCCTAATTGGGCGTTGATTTGTTTGTTTGCTGGCCACGATCTCCTCCATTGTTTGATGATACACGAACCTACGATGCCGCGCGACAGAGTGCGCGAACGTTGGCGGCGATCCGCTGCCGCGGTAACGATGCTCTGACGCGCCATGCACTCCTCCGTGCTCACCGACGCCATGGTGGTGTCGGGGCACATGTCCACATCGGGATCGCGGGGCATCATTCACATACATTCGAGCGTGGTTACGGCTTGGCCGTCCCACAGGCAAGATAACGTGCTTCCCGCCGCCCTTGGCCTGCATCAGAACCTCTCCGCTGGTGCGGATCCCTTGACCGCCTAGCTCCTCTTGTCGCACATGCCGGGGCGTCAATCCCTTGTCGTCACGCTACAACACCGATGAGCTTCGGCGCCGCCGTCACGGCGCGATCGGCCTTCGGCGCGGTGAAGCGGAATTCGCTGCCGTCCCGCCACATCGCATGCATAAT
>JASHVN010000540.1 GCA_030044555.1 Xanthobacteraceae bacterium
TAGCAGAGGAACTGCGAGTATTCGGGCGCCACCAACTGCTCCGGCGGCTCGAAATCCGGCGCGCTCTCGTGCAGCGCGTCGCCGAACCAGACAAAAATGGCGCCGGCCACCTCGCGCGAGGGATAGGTCTTCACCGCTTTCTTGCCTTCGAGCGGACAACCGGGCTGGCCGGGCACGGCGAGCACCCGGCCGTCGGGGCCGACCTCGACGCCGTGATACTTGCAGCGCAGCCGATCGCCCTCGTTGACGCCGCGCGACAGCGGTATCGCGCGGTGCGGACAACGGTCGTTATGGACGTGAATGACGCCGTGAGAATCGCGCCAGAGCACCAGCTTTTCGCCGAGCCGCGTCAGTCCGAGCGGCGCAGCGGCAGCCTCGACGAAGCGTGACGGCAGGACCGGCCACCAGCGATTGCGCAAGCCGGTGCGCAGATAAGCCTGCACCTGCTGATCGGTCGGACCGGGTGTGTTGGTGCGGGGACGGTCGAGGGTAACGGTTGACATGTCAGGCTCCGAGCTCGCGCATCACGGCAGTGAAATTCTGTTCTGTCCACATTGCGCCATCGGGCGCGCGGACGCGCGAGGCGTTGAGCCCAGCGATCAACTGGTCGAGGTCATAGGCGCCTTTGGCGAAGATCGACTCGATCGCATTGGCCAGTTCCTGCTGCCAGGCGGTCGGTTCCTGGCTTCGCGTCTGATGCGGATCGAGATAAGGATACTGATAGGTCATCTGATCCTCCGGATCTGTGTTGCCGGCAACACCACGATTGCCTCCCGGAACGTTACAAGATTGTCCACCCGGCATTCCTGAATGTCGAGCAGCAGTTGCGGGCAGCGCGCGCGAAACGGATGGTGGCGGGAGCTTTCGCGGCTACCGCTTTCATGCTCTCGGTCCTGCGGTGTTGATGACGCTCACGACGGTTGTCCTGCAGCGCCGGCCGGCGGGCCAGCGAATTTCTGGCCGAACGGCCCGATCGCCGTCATGTCGATCTCGATCATCTGCGGCCCGACTGCGGCGATGGCGCAGTCGAGCGCCGGTTCGAAGTCCTCGATGCGGGCAATGCGCGTGTGCGGCAGCCCGACCGCCCGACAGATCAGCGCGAAGTCCGGTGTGAGAATATCGGCATACATCCTGCGGCCCTGGTATTGCGCGTCCTGGATGTTGCGGATGACGCCGTAGCCGCGATCGTTCATCATCACGTAGATGACATTGGCGCGCGATTCTACGGCGGTCGCCAGTTCCCCCAGCATCAATTGGGCGCCGCCGTCGCCAAGGAGCGCGATGGTCTTGGCTGCGACCCGTGCCGCCGCCGCCCCGATTCCCATGGCGATCCCCTGCCCGATGCCGCCGCCGAGCGCGTGAACGCCAAGGCACGGCTCGGCGACAATCACATAGCGGTTGCCGAATGTGCTGTTGGAAACGGTGACATCGCGCACCCACGGATGGCCGCCGCGCTCGACTCTGCGGCTGAGCGTATCGGCGAGAGTCGCGTACGGACCGAGCGCTTTGCGCAGCGCCGCTTCGCCGGCGGCGCGGGCCGCGCCGATGGCGGCCAGGAAATCCGGATCGGTTGCGAGCTTGTCCGGCAAGCGAGACAGCAAGCCCTCGAGTGCCAGCCGCGCGTCGCCAGCGATGAAAAACTCGACCGGATAGTTGCGACCGGCTTGCAAAGGGTCAGCATCGATCTGAACGAGACGCGGCAGCCGCATCTTATTGTTCTGTGTCTCGTTGCCACGCAGCCGCGAGCCGACGACGATCATCAAATCGGACCCGGCGTAAATCTGTTCGGCTTCCCTGCTCATGTTGAAAGCGCCGAGACTATGGGCGTGGCGCTCCGGCACCACGGCGCGGCCATTGGTGCTCGTGACGATGCCAAATCCGCGCTGGGCGAGCGCAGTCGCCGCGGCAACCGCGCCGCGCGCACCGCCGCCGAGCCAGAGCATCGGCCGCTTCGCCTGCCGCACCATATCGGCGAGCGCATCGAGCCGCCTCGGATCGGGCGTCCGCAGCGGGATGACCGGCACGCCGGCGACCTTTTGCACCGGGACTTTCAGCCGCTGCACATCGACCGGAATTTCGAGTGTGACCGGGCCAGACGGCGCAGTGAGCGCCACGATCGCGGCCTCAAGCAGTGAGTCGACCGCGCCGACCGGCTCACGAACGCGGACATAATGCTTGCTCACCGCTTTGAGCATGTCAGGTTGCCGCGGCACGTCATGAATCGCGGCGCGGTCGAGGTCCATGAATTCGCGGTCGACCTGGGTGGTGATGTGCAGCACCGGCGAACCGGCGGTGAGCGCTTCAACCTGCGATCCAGCGGCGTTGCCGGCCGCAGTGCCGGTGCTGGTGATGACTACGCCGAGCGACCGCGATACACGGGCGAAGGCATCCGCCATGTTCATGGCCCCGGCTTCGCCGCGCGCCGGCACGAAGCGAATGCGGCCCTGGCGGCCGATTGCGTCGAGGATCGGCATGTTGTGGATCGAGATCACGCCGAACGCCGTCGTCACGCCCATGTCGGCAAGCGCTGCGGCCACGGCGTCACCGACCGGGTGCTCGCTCACTGCGGGCGCAACTGCAATCTCAGGACGCAGCTTGGGACGCGGGCGAGTGGTGAGATCCTGGTTCATCGATCAAAATGCCTTTCAGATGGAACGTGACACGCCGCCCGATACTTCGAGGCTTGCTCCGGTGATGTAGCTCGCCGCGCGTGAGCCGAGAAAAACGATGGCGCGCGCCGGCTCGTCGGGATCGCCGAGCCGGCCGAGCGGAATCTTCTTGTCGGCAGCGAGTTCGCTCATCCATTGCGCACGCGATTGCGATTTATCGGTTCGCGCCTCGTAGCGCCGCTGCCACTGCCCGGAATCAATCAACCCGAGCAGCACTGAATTGACCCTGATGCGCGGCGCGAATTCGGCGGCAAGCGATTTCAACAGATTCTGCACGCCGGCTCGCGCAGCCGAGGTGCACACCATGTGCGGCTCCGGCTGAATCGACAGCAGCGAATTGACCGCCACGATCGCCGGCCACTCGCTCTTCTCGAGGAGCGGCAAAAACGCCCGGATCGGCAAGATTTGGCTGAAGAATTTCAGTTCAAGCTCGTCGCGCCATTGCGCGTCGGTGGTATTGCCGAAGGTCGAAACCCGGCCCTGGCCGGCATTGTTGACGAGCAGGTCGACCTTTTCGCCGCCCCATTGCGCGACCTTCCGTGCAAACGCGTCGACCTGCGCCCGATCGAGCACATCGCAGCATTCGGCCAGCAGCAATTCGGTATTTGGTGTGCCAAGCTGTTCGACCGCCGCGGCAAGCCGCGCCGCATCGCGGCCGCAGATCGCTACCCGCGCGCCGTCGGCCAGGAGTGTTCTTGCGGTGGCAAGCCCGATGCCGGAACTGCCGCCGGTGACGACGGCGATATTGTTGCTCAGGCCAAGGTCCACGATCGCTCTCTCGGAATGCTGTTGGCGCCGTCTGCTGCCCGGCTGTCATGCCTGGTCGATCCGTTGGTCTGCAGCGCGTCGTGCCAGCCGAGCCGCATCGATATCTCGCGCGCCGCCTCTCTCACGGCAGCGCCGATCTGCGCACGCCGCTCGGCGCCTTCGAACTGCGCGGTCTGTCCGGTTACGTTGCAGGCGGCAACCGGCGTGTTGGAAACGTCGAGGATCGCCGCCGCCACGGAGCTGATGCCGGCTTCGTAATTGCCGTCACTCCAGGCGAGGCCGAGTGCACGATCGGTGTCGAGTTGCGTGTGCAATTGCAGCGGCGTGACCGGCGTCTGTGGCGTCACCGGCCGCAGGTCAACGCCGGCGTAGAGGCGGTCGACCCGTTCGCGCGGCAGATTGGCCAGGATGATGCGGCCCATATTGGTGGCGTGGGCCGGCAGGCGGCTGCCGATCCGGATGTTGCTGGCGAGCGCGTGGTTCGGCACGCGTCGGACCAGATAAACGATCTCATGGCCATCGAGCACGGCGAGGTGCGCCGACAGCGTCAGCGTTCCGGCGAGGCGCGTCAGCACCGGCACGGCGGTTTGGACCAGATCCTCCGAGAAAAATGCCTGCGCCGTAAGCGTGATCAGGCCGACGCCGATGCGCCAGCCCTCGCCTTCGCTGCGCGGCTCGATGAAGCGCTCGCTCTGCAGGGCGTGCAGGAGCCGCAGCAGCGTTGTTCTGTTGATGCCGAGTTCGCGCCCGGTGCGCGACATGTTGGCCACGGCGTCGCCTTCCGCAATGCGGCGCAACAGCCGCGCCACGCGCTGCACCGGCGGCGAAGCGTAGAGATCGTCCTTTGACTCGGGTGCGTCGGTTTCAGGCATGAGCCATTGTGTCCGTCGTTCGGGCAAGCAGGGCAGCCAGAGCTTCGGGTTCTTCCTGCGGCAAGGCATGCCCGGCTTTGGCAATCTGATAAAACCCCGCTGAGCGCGGCAGCACCGCATGAACTTCGGCGGCATTGGCCGGCGGTGTGATCTGGTCCAGCGCGCCGACAGCGACCATCACAGGAATGCGGATCGATTTGACGTCCGCCAGCAACCGTCCGGCGCCGAGCGCGTGGACGGCCTGGATGTAACCGCAAGGGTTCACCGCAGCCATCGCCCGCTCGACTGCTGCGACAACGTCCGGCCGCGCGCTCGGATCGCCAACCAGACGGGCGGCGCGCTTTTTCGCAAAAGCGACGGGACCGAGTTCGTTGATCTCGTCGATGCGCGATTGCACACCGGGTGGCAGCTTGCCGCCCGGCTCCACGCCATAGCCCATCGCAGGCGAAATCAGCGCCAGCGCATTGACGCGGTCGGGATAGCGGGCGGCAAAGCTTGCTGCGAACAGCACGCCCAGCGAGTGACCGGCCAGCGCGATCCGCGGCGTCTTGATTGTGTCGAGAAACTTGGCGAGCGCATCGGCATAGTCCTGCGGCGTCGGCATCACAGCGGCAAGCGCTGCCGAATCGCCATAACCCGGCGCGTCCCAGGCGATGACATTGATCGCGGCGGGCATCGCAGCCACCAAAGCCGCGAAGCTTGCGGCGTTGCTACCGATGCCGTGCAGCAAGACCAGGATCGGCCCCGTAGCGTCACCGGCGCGGCGCAGAAAGGCGATGCCGCCGGCAAATTCCCGGCTCAACCCAGCGAGCGCGTCCTGCCCTGTCATGAAGCGCCTATCGCATGGGTAATGTTCATATCTGAACAGTGCGTTCTTACAGTGGACAGAATGATCGCTTATTTGTCAAGCGGCGTAAAAACTAAACGCCCAAGGCAACAGCGACGTGCCGTAAGATTCTTCGCTGAAATTTGTGCAACTGGCCGTCTGCCGGAAACCTGGAGCGGCAGTATCTTGCCATTATCATTTTCGTATAGCATACTTCGTTTAGCATACGAAACTGATCCCAATGACTTACGAGCCGGAATTCAAGAGCGCCATCGCCGCGGCCGGCGCCAGCACCGAGGCCGACCAGCGATACCTTGTTCCGGCGCTCGTTCGCGGGCTCAGCATTCTCAGCACGCTCTCGAGCGCGAACAGCAGCCCGACTTTGTCGGAGGTGGCCGCGTCGCTCGGCGTCACGCGCTCATCGGCCTATCGCCTGCTTTACACGCTCGGTCACCTGGGCTTCGTCGAATACGACTCGCGCGCCAAAACCTACGCGCTCGGGCCGCAGGTGCTGGCACTCGGCTACGGCTACCTGGCGTCACGCGACATACCCGCGGTGGCGTTACCGCATCTCGAGCGCCTGCGCGACCGTACCGGCTGGTCAGCGCATCTCGGCGAATTGCACGGCTGCGAGGTCCTTTATTTGGCGCGGGTCCCGACCCGCCGCCCGGTGTCGAGCACAGTCCACGTCGGCACGCGTCTGCCGGCGCATGCGACATCAATGGGGCGCGTTCTGCTCTCCGGACTCACCGACGACGAAATCCGTCAGCGCTATCAGGAAGACACCTGTCAAGAAGACATGGGGCGGCCTCTCGATCTCTCTCCCTACGGCAGCGTGGCTGCACTCTTGGAGCAGATCGTCGGAGACCGGTTGACCGGCGCAGTCGTGCAGAACGCCGTTTACGAGGCAGGTGTGGCCAGCGTCGCGGCGCCGATCCGTGACGTCACCAATCGCATCGTTGGCGCCATCAACATATCGGCCGTTTCCACGCTGGTTTCTGAGGCTGAGCTCAACGGTCCGCTGAAAGACGAAGTAGTCGCCGCAGCCGCGGTGATTTCGCGGGATCTGGGCAGACAGAACCCGCAATGAGCAACGAACTGGAGCATGATCCCGAAAAGTGGAAACCGGTTTTCGGATAAGCATGCCCTCGGGCTTGACCCGAGGGATCATGCTCAAGGAAAAATCTAGCCGGCGGCCACCCGGACAATGAAAATCAAGACGACTGATCAAGCAGGAGAAAATGACGATGGATGACATCACCCGCAAAGAGCCGAAGCGATCCTGGGATCGTCCGGAAGGTGCGAGCTACGAAGCTTGGATGAACAGCCGCGTAGCGCGCGTCTCCGACCGCACGTATGATTGGAATGCGTTGAAATTTCAGGCCGACTTCGATCCGAAGTATCGCCGCGCGCAGAAGCGATTCATCGGCACTGGCGGCACCGGTGTCGCCAGTGACTCCTCGGTGGTTCCGGCGGAACATTTCACGCTGTCCAACATGATCCTGCCGCCTGGCGCCGAAGGGCCGATGCATCTGCATGTCGACGCCGAGGAGGTGTTCTTCGTACTGCGCGGCAAGATCAAGGTCATGACCGAGAAAGATGGCGAGCGCTGGGAAGCCATCCTCGGCGAACGCGACTGTGTCTCGGTGCCGCCCGGCGTCTACCGTGGCGAAGCAAATATCGGCGAGGAAGAGGCGATCATGATGGTGATGATCGGTTCGCCGAAGCCGATCACGCCGACCTATCCGCCCGACCACCCGCTAGCGAAGGTCAAGCGCTAATCATAGCGAACTTGCTCTGGTCTGTGATGTCATTGTGAGGAGCGAAGGCGGCCTCGCCGCACTGCACCTCACCTGGGCCCGCAATGAGACTTTAAGGGCATACCATTTTAAGGACGGATCATGGCGTTGACGGGTATCGATGCAGTCGTGTTCGGCGTCGCCGATATAAAAGAGGCGGCACGCTTCCTTGACGACTGGGGCGTCTCGCGCGTCTCCGCGAGTGCGGACAATCTCGTTTATCGCACGCGCGACGGCGCCGAAGTCATCGTCAGGCCCAAGGACGCACCTGATCTCCCGTCCCCGATCGAAGCCGGCAACACCGTGCGCGAAGTGATCTGGGGCGTGGCCGACGAGGCGGATCTGAAAAAGATAGTCGAGGCGCTGCGCGACCTGCCGAGCTTTTCGATCGGTGCCGACGGATTGGCCCGAGTGGCCGATCCTAACGGCATGAGCCTGGCCTTTCGCGTCAGCCGGCGTACGCCGATTGTGGTGAAGCCGACCGCGACGAATGCGCCCGGCTCGCACCAGCGGATCGACCGGCGCTCGCCGGTGCACGAGCGCGCTTTTCCGATCAACATCGGCCACGTTGTCGTGTTCGCCAACGACTTTGCGGGGATGCGGTCGTTCTATACGGAAAAACTCGGCTTTGCCGTCAGCGATGAATATCCCGGTCACGGCGTGTTCATGCGCTGCCAGGAAGTGGGCGCTCACCACAACCTGTTCATACTTAACCGGCCGGGCAAGCCCGGCATCAACCACGTGGCCTTCACCGTGACCGACATCCACGAGGTCATCGGCGGCGGCATCGCCATGAGCAAAAAGGGCTGGAGGACCGAGATCGGCCCCGGCCGCCACCCAATCTCCTCGGCGTATTTCTGGTACTTCGAAAATCCGCTCGCGGCACCGCTTGAATACTACGCCGACGAGGATTTCTGCACCGAGGACTGGAAGCCCGGCACGCACGAGCGCAAGCCCGAGCTGTTCGCCGAATGGGCGATCGTCGGCGGCATCGACGGCAACACCCGCCGGCAAATGGCCTCTGTCGACCAGAGCGGCCGCGGCCATGCGTAAGGGCACGCGGCACTGCGAGCCGCTGTTGTATCATGCTGCCTGAAATCAGACGCATCGTCGCCGTCGAGGCCCATCGGCGACGCACCGGCCGCTGTCCGGTATGCGTGCACTCGCTCGGCACCGGCGAGAGCTTCACCATCGAGCCCGCCGACGACGGTTTTTACGATGTGGCGTCCGGACTCAAGGTTCGCATCGATGGCGATAGGATCGTCGTGCCCTCGCTGCAGGCGACCGTCGATTTGACGCTGGTCGACGACGTCGGCTTCGACGGTTACGACCATTCGAGCGGGGAGCCGTTTTCAGGCCGCGCCGGCGGCGGCGCTTCGGTGACGCTCTATAGCCGAGATCAGCGTGACTTCTTTCAGTATGCAGTCGTTGCTGCGGGAGAACAGGTCTGATGGAAAGCGGGCCCGCAGCATGAGCAAGAGATTCTCCGGCAAGCGCATCATCGTGACAGGCGCAGGGCGTGGTCTCGGCTTCGCGTTTGCCGAACGGCTTGGGCGCGAAGGGGCCAGCGTCATCATCGCCGAAATCGATCCGGCCCTTGGCAGCGAAGCCGAGCGCAAACTGAAAGGAGCCGGCATCGAGGCGCGTTTCGTCGAAACCGACATTTCCTCGGAAGCCTCGGCCGAGGCGATGGCGCAAGAAGCCGCAAAGAATTGCGACGGCATTTTTGGCCTCGTCGCCAATGCGGGCTGGGCCAACAATGTCGGCGGCAAGGCGTATCACGAGATCGCGCCCGAAATCTGGGATCGCATGATGGCGATCAACGTGCGCGGTACCTGGCTCACAGTGCGCGCGGTCGGACCGCGAATGAAGAACGGCGGCGCGATCGTCACCGTGTCGTCGGACAGCATCTATTGGGGCGCGCCCAACTTGCTGCACTACGTGACCAGCAAATCGGCACTGGTGGGCATGACGCGATCGCTCGCTCGGGAACTGGGGCAGCGGATGATCCGGGTGAACTGCCTGCTGCCTGGTCTGACTGCGGTCGAGGCAACTCAGGAGATCCCCGAGACACGGTGGAACGACTACGCCGAGCGCACCATCCTCAAACGCAAGCAGCAGCCGGATGACCTCGACGGTGTTGTGGCGTTTCTTCTCTCGGACGATTCCAAATATATCACCGGGCAAACGCTTGCGGTCGATGGCGGTTTTTCACTGCATTGACCAAGTGCGCCGAACGCACGGTCAACGAGAGGCTCGGTTAGACCTTGATGCAATTCGATTGAATCGGATCAAGCTCTGGATTTTCCTTTGAGCATGATCTTATCCGAGAACCGGTTTCCACTTTTCGGGATCATGCTCTGATGGTGACGCTGGCGCGATCAATGGAGAGCAACAAATGCCCAGCACTATGCGATGGACTCTGACACGCCGCGCCGTGCTCGGCGTGATGACCGCGGCGCCTGCTTTTGCCGCCTCGTTTGCCCGCGCCGATGCGGTGCCGGACGCCTTCCCGAAGCGGCCGCTGACATTGATAGTTCCGTTCAGTCCGGGCGGCCCCGTCGACATCCTCGGACGCTTGCTGGCGCAGGACTATCAGGCGCGGTCCGGACGGGCGGCGATCGTGGAAAATAAAACCGGCGGAGCCGGCAATATCGGCATCGAGATTGTGCAGCATGCCGCCGCAGACGGCGGCACCTTGCTGCTGATACCGGCCGGCAATCTCACCATCAACCCAACGCTCATGCCGCAGCTGCCCTTTAAGGTCGAGCGCGACTTTGCGCCGATTTGCATGCTGGCCAGCGCGCCCAATATTATCGTTGTCGCGCCAAAACTTGGCGTCACCTCGATCCAGCAGCTCATCGCCAAAGCCAAGACGGCGAAATTGAGCTATGGCTCGCCCGGCGTCGGCAGCCAGCTGCATCTGGCGATGGAGCTGTTTAACGAGATCACGGGCGTCAACATCGTTCACGTGCCCTATCGTGGCTCACCGCAAGCACTGGAAGACTTGCTCGGCGGCCACATCGACGTGCTGTCCAGCAACCTTCCGTCCGTGCTTCCCGCCATCAAGAGCAAACTTGTGGTACCGCTCGCCATGACGACGGCAGAAAGAAGCGCTCTCGTGCCCGAGGTCCCAACTCTCGCGGAAGCCGGAGTCAAAGGCATCGATGTAACTTCGTGGTATGGCATGCTGGCTCCCCACGGCATTCCTGTATCGACGCGTGACGCCATCTTCACCGTCACGCGCGATATCCTCAGCACTCAGGCTATCAAGGACAAGTTACTGCCTCAGGGGCTGACGGTCACCGTCGAGCCGCCGGACCAATTCGCGGCGCGAATTGCACGCGAAACCGCCTTGTGGGCGCGCGTCATCAAGGCCCGCAATATCAGCATTCAGCAATAGGAGAATTGAGTGCTGCTTCGCTACTCGCGAGGAGATCGCCGAGATGTCTGAAAAGCCTCCACACTCATATAACTTGAACCAAGCACCGGGACCAAAGTGATGCTCGACACCGTCAACAAGCAATCGCCGGCCGGCCCTTACGATCCGGCGACGCACCAGATGCTGACCTTCCACGACGCCGCGGTGCGCTTCGCTGATGGCACGGACACGCCGCGCGCCTATCTCGAGCGGTGCATCGAGCGCATCGAGGCGCTCGAGCCGGCAGTCATGGCATTCGCGTTCCTCAATCTGGAACGGGCGCGCGCCGCCGCCGATGAGGCGGGAGCGCGCTACAAAGCCGGGCGGCCGCTCGGTCCGGTCGACGGCATGCCGGTCGGCATCAAGGACCTGATCGAGACCTATGACATGCCGACCGAATTCGGCAGCGACCTGTTTCGCGGCCATCAACCGATGACGGACGCGGCATGCGTACGAGCGCTCCGCCTCGGCGGCGCGGTGCTGGTTGGCAAGACGGTGACGGTCTGTCTCGGCGGCGGCGATCCAGCGCGAACGCGCAATCCATTCGACACCCGCCGCACTCCGGGCGGCTCATCGAGCGGCACGGCTGCCGCCGTCGCCGCGGGCATGCTGCCGGCCGCGCTCGGCACCCATGCGCGCGGCTCCACCATCCGACCGGCGAGCTTTTGCGGCGTCTATGCGCTCAAGCCGACCTTCGGCGCCATCAATCGCCAGGGCGCGTTTTCGATGGCTTACAGCATGGACCATCTCGGCGTGTTCGGCGGCACGCTCTCGGACATGTGGATCACGGCACGCTTCATCGC
>JASHVN010000541.1 GCA_030044555.1 Xanthobacteraceae bacterium
CCGGCGATCTTGCGGCGGAAGGACGAAGACACGCCGATCCACGGCCCGGTCGGCCTGTTCGAGGCGGCCACCGCCGCCGGCAAGAAGGGCATCAACCTGCAGCGCTACAAAGGCTTGGGCGAGATGAATCCCGGCCAGCTCTGGGAGACCACGCTCGACGTCAACGCCCGCTCGCTCTTGCAAGTCGGCGTCAAGGAGATCGACGAGGCCAACACCATCTTCGACGAGCTGATGGGCGACAAGGTCGAACCCCGCCGCGAGTTCATCGAGCACAACGCGCTCGCCGCGAGCGTGGATGTGTAATTAGCTATCCGTTTGTCGGGCAACGCATAAGCCTGACTCTGTGACCACGTCCTCTCGCGCGTAGATGACCGGTCCATAATCGGGAAACATCGCAAGTCCCACCTCACTGATGAGTGAGAACAGTAGCGTCCTGCACTGTGTGGTGGCCTGCGGGCGCTCCAAACCAAACTCTCTCACCTCGCCGTCCCTCACGGTAAGTATTGCCAACTCTCCGTATGGAGGACAACCTGTTTCGTTAGTAGGTAGCCCAATTTGATTGGATCGATCCCTCTTGCAGCTGCGGAATCTTGCATACATGTCGCACAAGGATGCTGATAATCGCGTCCTGCGGGATCGAGACCATTCCGCCGTTCCGAAACTTCACTAAAGTTAGCCCATAGCTCATGACCACCTATGCACCTGAACGCGATTGCCGATCGGCGGCTGCTGACCATACCAACGCGCCCCGTCGTCCAGACTGTGCACCCGCGGCGAAACGCCATCGCCGAAAGGTACGCCTTGATCGCACCGCCACTACATCTGCAATTATCGATTACCGGATTGATGCCGCAGAATATCACCCAAAGGCTTCGTCCCCTGTGGATTTCACGGGCCAAGAAGGGCGCGCGCGACCCGGAAGCCCAAGGCGTTATACTGGTAGAATGAGGGCAGTCTGGTGCGGACCACGGGGCGAAGCGCGTCCGGCAGGTCACGCCAGGAGCCGCCGCGGAGGATACGCTGGCTGCAATCACCGCCGTTATCCGCCAGCCACGCCGACCCGTCCGTTGGCGCGCCTTTATAATTGCGGTGCCAGCAATCTTGCGTCCACTCCCAGACGTTGCCCGCGATATCATACAGCCCGAACTTGTTGGGCGGAAATGAGCCGACGGGCGCCGTTTGCGCACTGTCCCACTTGCTGCCGCAGCCGTCGCAGTTAGCCATCGCCGCTCCCTTGAGCTGGAGATCGTCCCCCCACGGATAGGCGGTCGTCATCCCACCGCGTGCCGCATATTCGTATTCGGCCTCGGAAAGCAGCCGATAGCTCTTTCCGGTCACCTGCGAAAGCCAAGTGACGTATTGCTCGGCGTTAGCCGAGCTCACGTAAATGACCGGTCGATTGCCGCGCCCCCAGCCAGAGTCATTCGGGTTCCACGTCGTGCAGCCGCCACCGGCGATGCAGGCGTCCCAGTCGGCAAAGGTCACCTCATATTTCGACACGGCAAAGGGTTTGGCGATGGTCACTGTGTGTTGCGGCGTGAGCGATCCATACCGCAGCTCGGGTGAGCCCATCGCAAATGATCCAGCGGGAATGACGATCATCTCCGGGCAGTCGCCCGTGCACTCCTTGAAGGAATCACCGGGCTTGAGCGCCCGCACCTGGGCCGGGGTCAGCACATAAGGCAGCACCTCGGTGCGCGCGTAGCGCGGTTCGACGATCTGCTCGTGCCAAAAGTTGAGCGCGAGCGCATACAGTACGATGGCCAATATGACGACTGGAATAGACAGGACCGCTACGAACGTAACCAGCAGCCGACTTCGCCTGCGGCGGCTGCGGGCCACGCGGGTGCTTTGCTGGATGAAATGCCGATCTGCTTGCGGGATATCGTCGATGCGTGCCGTAATCCAACTTTGCGCCTGCGTCAGAGCAAAACCCATGAGCAGCGCGTCGCGCTTCGAGCGCTCCGGCGCCGCCTGCCAAGCGCGGCGCGCCGCTTCGAGCCCGCTGCGCCAAGCCAGGAACTCGCGTTCGGCCGCGATCCACTCGCGCAGCTTACCCCAACGCCGAAAGATCGCCTCATGCGCGACTTCGGCGTAAGTCTCGCCCGTCTCCGTGGTGACAGTCACGAGAAGCCGATTGGGATAGTCGGCCAGTTCGGAAACGATCCCCCATTCCACATCGCTGAACTCGGCGCGCGCGGCACGGCGCCTGGTCGGTTCGCCGTCCTCGCGCACTGTAGCAAGCCGCAGCGTAAGCACGCGTCGCAGCGCATGCTCCGTGGCGGGATGTTTCTCCAGGAATCGGCCGGCGCGTTCGACCAGGACACCGCCAAGCTCAAAAGATTGCGCCGGCAGGCGCAGCGTCCCGTCGCCGCGTTGTCCCATGCGCGTCCACATGTCATCGAGCGTGTAGGACAGAAGCGGCAGAGCACCGACGTCTTTGGCCGCGTCCTCGGCGGCACGGCGGCTAATGACATCGACAAGCCCATCGCTCTCGAAGCGGGCCGACAGCAGTTGAGCGGGCCGGCTGACGATTTCCCGCAACTCCTCCTCCCCGAGCGGCGCCACATCGACATGCTCTCGCGCCTTGAACAACGGCTTGTCGGTCTGCAGGTGGCCGAGGAAATCGGAGCGCATGCTCATCATCACGTGCAGGCGCGGGTCCGATAGCGCTTGCGCGAGCAGCTCTGAAAAACATTGACGTTGGCTCGCCTCGGCTCGAGCATAGAGCTCCTCGCCCTGGTCGACGTAGAGCAAAAATGCTGGCGGCTTGGGCTGGTTAAGTTCCTTAGTTCGGCGCTCCGTAGCATCGATGAGGTCGGACAGCTTCGCCTTGCCGCCGAGCAAAGCTTCTACCCACCCATGTTGGCGCGTGGCCCGCTCCGGATCGACGGCGCTGTATTGCCAAGTGTCCAGGAACGCTTCGACCAGCGTCTTGAGCGGATCCGTGCCAGGTTTAAGCGACAGAAAGCACCATTGTCGGCTATGTTCAAACGCGACTGGCCACGCATTCGGTGCCCCCGCCTCCTCCGGCCAAGCCTGACGTTTGAGCGAGGCGAGCACACCGGCCTGCGCCAGCGAGGATTTTCCTACTCCTGAATTGCCGATGAGTACGGGCAGTCGATCGGGGGCGCTGGCAAGAGCGGATAGGACCTCAACGGTTTCACGATTGCGACCGAAGAAATAGTCGCTGTCCTTCTCCTCCATTGCCTCCAGGCCGCGGTAGGGAGACGTGTAGCGCCATAATTCGCCGGGGTTTGTACCACTGCCTGATACAGCATCGAATATACGCGCGATGTCTTTCTCGGACGTCGGATCAGACGTGACGATCCAATGCAATTGGCGAAGAAATGGAAGACCGGGCGCGGTCTGACCTTCGAGCAGCACGACAATGAGCGGAAACTTTCTGTCGGACTTCACCCACCTATCGAGCGCTTCATCATACTCGGGCACCTGCCACTTGCCGATGCCGGCGCTGCCGACAAGAAGTGTGAAAGCGGTCGCCTGCTCAAGCTCTTGCGCAAGCTGTGCCGTCCACGACCCGCCTGCCCGCAAATGTGTGGGCGCAAAGAATACGCGTGAGTCGGGATCCCTGCGTTCAATGGCCGCCTTGAGCCGTTCCGCCAACGCTTGGTCAGGCGAATGATAGCTGAGAAACCAGCGCTGCATTCCGGGAGCGTGTCAATTCTGGCCAGAAGGTTTCCAGCATCAAAGCAGTAAATTGCCGTGAGTGGAATAGGCTTTGAGCCCTGGATTGCATTTCGCCAAATCGCTAGCCGCACGACCGCAAATGGTCAAAAGCGGGCATCACTTGCCCGTGCGCCGATGTCCACGCTCGCCCTTCTCCCTCGTGCGGGAAAGTCCATTCTGAATTGGACCGAACGCCGCCAAACCATTGGGGCGTCGGTCCGGCCGCCTGTCACGCCGGCGCGTATCAGCCAGTTGAACCCCGTGGGCGAAATGGCCCGTCAAATGACGCGCCTTGTTTCATCCCTTTGGATACTGCTGACCGACTGGCTGCGCCTCGCCAAGCGCGCGTTCAATTAAATACGCGGTGGCTAGCGCCTAGCTACCGATCGCGGAGGCCGCCAACCGTTTCAATGAAATGGACGATGCTTACGACTCCGTCGCCACGACGAAGATTGGTCATAACGAATGGACGGACGCCGCGCATGCGCCTCGTATCGGTTTCCATCTTCGCTAAGGACGCGCCGACATAAGGCGCAAGATCAATCTTGTTGATGACCAATAGGTCTGAGCGGGTGATGCCGGGGCCGCCCTTGGAAGGGATTTTGTCGCCCGCGGCCACGTCGATCACGTAGATGCTCAAGTCCGCGAGTTCGGGCGAGAATGTCGCCGCCAAATTGTCGCCACCGGATTCGATCAGCACCAGATCGAGGTCGGGAAATCTCTTCCGCATGTCGGCAACGGCAGCGAGGTTCATCGAGGCATCCTCGCGGATCGCCGTATGCGGGCAGCCGCCGGTCTCAACTCCCGTGATACGCTCGGCGGTTAGCGAACCGGCGCGCACGAGAAATTCGGCATCCCATTTGGTGTAAATATCGTTGGTGATGGCGGCGATATCGTAGGTATCGCGCATCGCCTTGCACAGCGCGTCCATCAGCGCGGTCTTGCCGGAGCCGACTGGACCGCCGATGCCGACGCGGAGCGGGCCGTTAGGGCTGTTCATGACCGGACCTCACAACTAGCTGCGGAACAAACGGGTGTATTGGCTCTCATGCCTGGCGCTCGCGATGTCGGCACGAAAGGTTGCACTCGCGCAGTCCTCAAGTGTCCCTGCCAGAGCCCGCTGCGCCGTGGTGACGACCGAGGGTTCAAGGGCGTGTAAAAGGCGCTGACCATCGGTATGCCCTAGCGGGATCAGGCGAACGCCGGCGGAGATCCAGTTGGACCCGAGCGCAGTCAAGAATGCATGAAGCGACGCCGCGAGCAGGATGCCATTGCCGGCGCAAACGGCGCCAACCGCGACCGGATAGGCGAGCGGCCCAACCCAGATCGTTTTCAGTTCGTCAAGCGCCGCGCACGGCCAGGCGGCGCCCGTGACCTCGGCAAAGGTGCGGCCCAATGTGGTCGTTTCAAGATAGCGCTCGCGCGTCGGCGAAAGGGCCGCCGCCAGTTCGGCAATCTCGATAACACGTGCGGCACTGCCATCGGCGATGGCGCGATGGGTCTGCGCGAACAAAATTCCGTCGCTGAAGCCCGCGCCCTCTGCCAGCATCGCCTCGATCCATCGCCGCAGTGCCGCCGCATCGGCAATGTCGCCGGCTCCGACCGCCCACTCGATGCCGCTGGAATAGGCAAACGCGCCGACCGGATAGGCCGGCGACAGCCAAGTCATCAGCCGATAGAGGTCGGCAGGCGCGAGGTTGGAGCCTGCCGGTTGCGAGGCGCGCTCAGCCCCCTCACCCGCTCGCGCTGCGCGCGGTGGAGTTCTCCCCCCTTGGGAGATGTGAGGGGCACCGGTGCGGCTCATCCGTCTTTCACCGGCCATGGTCGTGTCCGTCGTGGGCGCCGGTGTGATCGTAGGCGCCACCTTCGGGATCGAACGGCGCTTCAACGGCGTTGACCTGCGCTCCGAACTGGGTCGCCATCTCAGCGATGACGTGATCGTGCCGGATGCGGACAGTTTTCGGCAGGAACTGCGCCGGCAAATGCCGATTCCCCAGATGCCAGGCGAGCCGCGCAAGGTGCTGCGGATTGTTGCAGCGGATTTCAAGGAGTGGCTCAGGGAGCGCGAGCACCTCGATCAAACGGCCGTCTTCCAGCACCAGTGCGTCGCCGCCGCGCAATGCGGCCGCCGCCGGCAGATCCAGCAGAAAGCCGGTGCCTTTCGTGCCCGTCATTGCCAGCCGGCGACGATGGCGGTCGTCGTAGTCAAGCACGACGCTGTCTGCCACTTCGCCCGACCATGTCGAGGCTGGCCTGACTGAGATCGCGCGGATCTGTGGCCCCGGCTGCATCTTTCAGAACAGAAAATAGCGCTGTGCCATCGGCAGGACCTCGGCGGCTGCGCACGTCAACAGTACGCCGTCGGCGCGCACCTCGTAGGTTTCGGGATCGACCTCGATCTCCGGCGTGGCGTCATTGTGGATCATGCTCTTTTTCGAGATCTTGCCCCGCGTGTTTTGCACCGCGTAGAGATTCTTCTCGATACCGAGCTTTTTGCCGAGGCCGGCCTGCGCTGCGGCCTTCGACGTAAACACCACGGACGAAACGGTACGGGCGCGACCAAAGGCGCCAAACATCGGCCGGTAATGCACCGGCTGCGGCGTCGGGATCGAGGCATTGGGATCGCCCATCGGCGCGGCGACGATCGAACCGCCCTTGATGATGCAATCGGGTTTGACGCCGAAGAACGCCGGCGACCACAGCACCAGATCGGCGAGCTTGCCCTTTTCCACGGAACCGATGAGCTTCGAGACGCCGTGCGCGATGGCCGGATTAATAGTGTATTTGGCGACGTAACGCTTGACGCGAGCGTTGTCGTTGTCGCCTTCCTCTTCCTTCAGCCGGCCGCGTTGTTTCTTCATCTTGTCCGCGGTTTGCCAGGTGCGGATGATGACTTCGCCGACGCGCCCCATAGCCTGACTGTCCGACGACATCATCGAGAGCGCGCCGATGTCATGCAGGATGTCCTCAGCCGCGATCGTTTCTTTGCGGATGCGGCTTTCTGCAAAAGCCAGATCCTCGGCGATCGACGGATCGAGGTGGTGGCACACCATCAACATGTCGAGATGCTCGTCGATGGTGTTGCGCGTATACGGCCGCGTCGGATTGGTCGACGACGGCAGCACGTTTTTCAACCCCGCCACTTTGATGATGTCTGGCGCATGTCCGCCGCCGGCGCCCTCGGTGTGGAAGGCATGGATGGTGCGGCCCTTGAACGCCTTGATGGTGTCCTCGACGAAGCCCGATTCATTGAGCGTATCGGTGTGGATCATCACCTGGACATCGTAATCGTCGGCGACGGAGAGGCAGCAATCGATCGCCGCCGGTGTCGTGCCCCAGTCCTCATGCAGCTTGAGCGAACAGGCGCCTGCTTTGATCATTTCCTCAAGTGCGGCCGGACGGGAGGCGTTGCCTTTGCCGGCAAAGCCCAGATTGACCGGAAACTCGTCGGCAGCCTGGATCATGCGCGCAATGTGGAACGGGCCTGGCGTGCAGGTAGTTGCGAAGGTCCCATGCGCCGGGCCGGTGCCACCGCCGAGCATCGAGGTGACGCCGGACATCAATGCTTCCTCGACCTGCTGCGGGCAGATGAAATGAATGTGGGTATCAAAGCCGCCCGCGGTTAGAATTTTGCCCTCGCCGGCGATCACTTCGGAGCCGGGTCCGATGACGATGGTGACTCCGGGCTGAATGTCGGGATTCCCGGCTTTCCCGATGGCAGAGATTCTCCCGTCGACGACGCCCACGTCGGCCTTGACGATCCCCCAATGGTCGATGATCAGCGCATTGGTAATGACGGTGTCGACGGCGCCTTGCCGGCTGGTGATTTGCGATTGGCCCATGCCGTCGCGTATCACCTTGCCGCCGCCGAACTTCACCTCTTCACCATAAGTCGCGAAGTCCTTTTCAACCTCTACGATCAGATCGGTGTCAGCGAGGCGAACACGGTCACCTGCTGACGGGCCAAACATGTCGGCGTAGATCGAGCGGCTAATTCTGCTCGGCATCGCGGTGCCCTTAGAGTTTGCCCATAACGTCCTGACGGAAGCCGTAGACGGTCCGCTTACCCGCAAGCGCGACCAACGTCACCTCTCGGACCTGGCCCGGCTCGAAGCGCACCGCGGTGCCGGCGGCGATATCGAGCCGCATACCGCGCGCTTTCTTGCGGTCGAACTTCAGCGCCGGGTTGGTTTCGAAGAAATGATAGTGCGAGCCGACCTGAATCGGCCGATCCCCGCTGTTGGCAACGCTGAGCGTGACCGTTTTGCGGCCTTTATTGAGCTCGATGTCACCGTCTTTGACGAAATATTCTCCTGGGATCATTACGGTTCACCTGATCGGCTCGTGCACAGTGACAAGCTTAGTTCCGTCGGGGAATGTCGCCTCAACCTGAATCTCAGGAATCATTTCGGCGATGCCGTCCATCACCTGCGCACGCGTGATCACGTGCGCGCCCAGCGCCATCAATTCGGCGACGCTTTTGCCGTCGCGCGCCCCTTCAAGGATGAAATCGGAGATCAGCGCGACGGCTTCCGGATGATTGAGCTTGACGCCGCGCTCGAACCGCCGCCGCGCGACCATCGCCGCCATGGCAATCAACAGCTTGTCCTTTTCGCGCGGCGTGAGATTCATGTCGGGGGTTTTTTAGTTGAGCCACAGTCGCGGCGGTGGGGCGCCGCGAAAAACCGATACGATCAGCGCCAGATCGTGGCGCAGGGCCGCGCCATCGGTGGCGACGAGGCGCGCAACCGCAAAACCGTTCCACGCGGAGACACCGACCTCGCCGGCCAATTGCTGCTGCATGGCATCGACCGCGTGCACGGCCACGTCGTCGCCCGGGATCTTGAGCACGCTCGCTGCGGCGACATTGCCGCCCGTGATGGCGCGCTCCTTAAGCTTTTGTGCGATCTCGCCGTCGAGCCGGGTCGTCTCCGCGAAAATGAGCTTCCCATCGAGGCGCACGCGCCGGCGATCGAACAGGCGGCCGGTCGCCACCGCCTCCCCCATGGCGGAACGCCCGAAAATGACAGCTTCGGCCAGCACCAGTTGGGCACCGCGCGCGAGATTAACCTCAAGAGAGCGTCGCAACCGCATCCGATCGAATAGTATACTCTCCTGTGGCAACCAGGCGAGCGAGCCGCCCGCATCGACCGCGAGCTTTACGCTGATTTCGGTGTCGGGCCCGAGCGAGCGATAGATTTTCTCGGCGGCCGCGGTCGTGACGGTCAGGTTCGCTTGCGCGCCGACATGGACATCGATGGCAAAGCGGTCGCCGCCGGTCATTCCCCCGCCAGTATTGACGATGACGGCTTCGAGCGAACCGGCGCGATGCGTCTTGGGGAAGCGCACGCGCAGTGATCCCGCTTCATGCACACGCGCACGCCGGCTGGCACCAGAAACAGCCGCCACCGCCAGCGAAATATCGCCGCTGGCACGATTGCAGGCGAAAGTGCTGTCATTCGATAGCGCGTCCGGATTTAGCGCGTCCATCTCATATCGCCATGGCGCGTCGCAACGCGCCTTCGTCGAGATCGTCGCGGCCGCATCGATAGACGATGGCACCGCGTTCCATCACGGCGAAATGGTCGCCCAGTTCGCGGGCAAAGTCGAGATATTGTTCGACCAGGACGATGGCGATCTTACCGAGCGAGCGCAGGTAGGAAATCGCGCGTCCGATGTCCTTGATGATGGAAGGCTGAATGCCTTCCGTCGGTTCATCGAGCAGAAGGAGCCGCGGCCGCATCACCAGCGCCCGGCCGATCGCCAGCTGCTGCTGCTGGCCGCCGGACAAATCGCCGCCGCGCCGGTGCAGCATGGTCTTGAGAACGGGAAACAGTGAGAAGACGTCGTCGGGCATGCTGCGCTCGCTGCGGGCGAGCGGCGCGAAACCGGTCTTCAGATTCTCCCCCACGGTGAGCAGCGGAAAAATCTCGCGGCCCTGCGGCACGTAGGCGATGCCGCGCCGCGCACGATCCGGCGGACGCAGCGTTGTGATGTCGTTACCTTCCCAGGTGATCGTGCCTGTGCTCACTGGATGCTGCCCCGCCAGCGCATCGAGAAGGCTGGTCTTGCCGACACCATTGCGGCCAAGCACGCAAGTGACCTTGCCGGGCTCAGCCTTGAACGACACCGCGCGCAGCGCTTGCGCCGCACCGTAGTGCAAATCGATCGCGTTCACCTCCAGCATGTTTCAGCGCCCCAGATACACCTCGACAACACGCTCGTTAGTCGAAACTTCGTCGATCGAGCCATCGGCAAGCACCGAGCCTTCGTGTAGGCAAGTGACCTTGACGCCGAGTTCGCGCACGAAGGCCATGTCGTGCTCGACCACGATGACGGTGTGTTCGCTGTTGATCTCCTTGAGCAGTTCCGCCGTTTGCTGCGTTTCCACGTCCGTCATGCCAGCAACCGGTTCGTCGACGAGCAGCAATTTCGGGTCTTGCGCCAGCAGCATGCCAATTTCGAGCCACTGCTTCTGTCCGTGCGACAGGTTGCCGGCCAGTCGATCACGCATTGCGGAAAGACGAACGATCTTCAAGATCTGTTCGACGCGCGCATCCTCGCGGGCGGTTTCCTTCCAGAACAACGTCGCGCGCGCGCGGCGATCAGCCTTGAGCGCGAGTTCGATATTGTCGAACACGGTGTGGCTGTCGAATACGGTCGGCTTCTGAAATTTTCGGCCGATGCCGAGCAACGCTATTTCGGTTTCGTCAAGCCGCGCCAGGTCGTGGCGCTGGTCGAAGATCACCGACCCGGTATCCGGCCGCGTCTTGCCGGTGACGACATCCATCATTGTCGACTTGCCGGCGCCGTTCGGCCCAATGATGGCGCGCATTTCGCCCGGCGCGACGGAGAGCGACAGATTGTTTAGCGCGCGAAAGCCGTCAAAGGACACGGTTACGCCTTCGATGAAAAGGAGCGTGCGTTCGAACGCTTCTCTCGCTTCGTTTTCCTTCCGCTCCAGCCGTTCCTGAATTTTCATGGCTGAACCTCATTCCGCCGGCGCAGGCTCGGTGACGCCGTCCTCGGCTGCCGCCGAGGTGCGGTCACGGCGCAACGCCGACCAGTGGTGCAGGCTGCCGACGACGCCGCGCGGCAACAGCAGCGTTACCAAGATGAACAACCCGCCCAACATGTAAAGCCAATACGGCGCAAGAAATCCGGACGTGAAGAAGGTTTTCGCATAATTGACCAGAACCGCACCGATGACCGCACCGGCGAGCGTGCCACGTCCGCCAACCGCGACCCAAATCACCGCTTCAATGGAATTGCCCGGCGCGAATTCGCTTGGATTGATGATGCCGACCTGGGGAACGTAAAGCGCGCCGGCAATGCCGGCCATGCAGGCGGACAAGGTGAACACAAAGAGTTTATAGGACTCGACCCGATAACCGAGGAAGCGCGTGCGGGCCTCGGCGTCGCGAATGGCGATCAGCACCTTGCCGAGCTTCGAGGCGACGATAGCCCGGCAGGCGAGAAACCCAAAGATCACCGCCAGGCAGGAAATCGAGAACAGGGCCGCGCGGGTGGTCTCCGCTTCCACGTTGAAGCCGAGTATATCTTTGAAGTCGGTCAGTCCGTTGTTGCCACCGAAGCCGAAGTTGTTGCGAAAGAATCCAAGCATCAAAGCGTAGGTGAGCGCCTGCGTGATGATGGACAGATAGACGCCGGTCACGCGGCTGCGAAAGGCGAACCAACCGAACACGAAGGCGAGCACACCAGGCACCAACACCACCATGAGCGCCGCGTAGGCGAAATGCTGGAACCCATACCAGGCAATCGGAAGTTCGCGCCAATTCAGGAACACCATGAAGTCCGGCAAGATCGGATTGGCGTAGACCCCACGCGTGCCAATCTGCCGCATCAGATACATGCCCATGGCGTAGCCGCCGAGCGCGAAGAACGCACCGTGGCCAAGCGAAAGAATGCCGCAATAGCCCCAGATGAGATCGATCGAGAGCGCCAACAGTGCGTAGCAGGCGTATTTTCCGAACAGCGCCACCAGGTAGGTCGAAATATGAAACGGCGACGTCGGCGGGACCAAAAGATTGAGAAGCGGCACGCCGACCATGATTGCAACCATGGCAGCGAGGAAGACCGCGGAGCCGCGGTCCAGAGAGCGGATAAGGCGGTGCGATCCGCTGCGCATCAGGCCTCGACCGCCCGGCCCTTGAGGGCGAAGAGGCCTCGCGGACGCTTCTGGATAAACAGAATGATGAGGACGAGGATAGCGATCTTGCCGAGCACCGCGCCGGCATACGGTTCGAGAAACTTGTTGGCAATGCCGAGCGAAAAGGCGCCGACCAGCGTGCCCCACAAATTGCCGACGCCGCCGAACACCACGACCATGAAGCTATCGATGATGTAGCCCTGGCCGAGATTGGGACTGACATTGTCGATCTGCGATAACGCGACGCCGGCGATGCCGGCGATGCCGGAGCCCAATCCGAAGGTCAAAGCGTCGATGCGGCTCGTGCGGATGCCCATCGACGCCGCCATGGCGCGGTTTTGGGTGACCGCGCGCATTTCGAGCCCGAGCCGCGTCAAGCGCAAAAGCCCAATCAGGGCAACGAACACGACCAATGCGAAGCAGACGATCCAGAGCCGGTTGTATGTGATAGTGATGCCGCCGAGATTGAAGGCGCCACTCATGAATGACGGATTGCCCACGTTGCGGTTGTCCGGGCCGAATATCGTACGCACGGCTTGCTGCAGAACCAGTGAAAGGCCCCAAGTCGCCAACAACGTTTCCAACGGCCGTCCATAGAGGAAGCGGATGATGCTGCGTTCAATCAGAATGCCGATAATGCCGGAGAACAAAAACGCGAGCGGGAGCGCGATGGCGAGCGAATAATCGAACAGCGCCGGATCGTAGCGGCGAATAGCCTCCTGCACGAAAAAGGTGACGTAAGCGCCGAGCATAACCATCTCACCATGCGCCATATTGATCACGCCCATCACGCCAAAGGTGATGGCGAGGCCTATGGCGGCAAGCAGCAGGACCGAGCCGAGTGAAATCCCGTACCAGGCGTCCTGCACTACATCCCACTCGGCGAGCCGCGTTTGGATGGCCTGGATCGCGTCCAACGCGGCGCGCGCGACCTGCGGCGACTCGTGCGATGGAATATCGGCCAGCAATGCCAGCGCATCCTGGTCGCCGCGGTGGCGCAGCATGGCAATCGCGGCAAGCTTTTGTGCGTCGCTGACGCCGGGCATATTGAGAAAAATGGCCGCGCGCGCCTGCTCCATCGCGAGTTTCACGCTGCTATTGGCTTCCTGGGCGATCGCCTTTTCCAGCGTAGGCAGCGCACTCGCCTCATGCGACTTAAACACGGCCTGTGCGGCCTTGAATCGCGTGTCGGCATCCTTCGAGAGCAGAGTTAGCGTGCCGAGCGCCGCCTCGATGGTTCCACGCAATCGATTGTTGATGCGAACATTGTCGAGGTCATCGGGTGGCGCACCGGCGGCCGGCTCGCCGGTCGCGGCGTCGAACAGTTTGCCCGAATCGTCCTGGATGTAGACCGTCTTGCGTGCGGCGCTGAACATGAGCTGGTCGTTCTGCAGCGCACGCAAAATGATTTCCGCGCGCGGACTGCCGCTCGCGGCGACCTCATTAATGCCGATTTCGGTCTGATCGAAGTCGTCAGCCGCGAAATGACTCAGCGCCTCATCGAGACTCGCGGCGTGCGCACCCGAACAGCCGACGTAAAGGCCGAAGCCCAATAGCAAAATCAGGAGACAGGCGCGGCCGAAACGCATTTCCAAAACTTTCCCGGATCTAACGCGGGAGGCGGCTTGCGCCTCCCGCTTTGTTGCTGTTAGGGGCGCGAACTCACCCGCCACCACACTTTTTGGTGACTTTGTTGTAGTTGCCGCAATTGAGTGTGACCCAGTCGGCCACGAGGTCTTTCGAACCGGGCAGATACGGCGACCAGGCATCACCCGGCACCAGGCCCTTGGTCTTCCACACCACGTCGAACTGACCGTCGGCGCGGATTTCGCCGATGAACACCGGCTTAGTGATGTAGTGGTTGGGCAGCATGGTAGAGATGCCGCCAGTGAGGTTCGC
>JASHVN010000542.1 GCA_030044555.1 Xanthobacteraceae bacterium
CTGGAAGTGCCGTTCGGCGAGATGATGCAGGAACTCGAGGCGGTGCTGCACCGTATTCATTCCCGAGAGCGTCGGGGAGGTGGTGGCGCTCGCAAACATCCCCTACATGAGGCAGGTCCGGCTGCTTCAGTGTCGCCGAAACCGCGGCCGGATGCGCGCCGAAATCCGCCGATGCCCGAGCGTTAAATGAACGAACACAAGAATACGATCCTTGCGATCGTGCTGTCGCTGATTGTCGTGGTCGGCTGGGAATATTTCTTCGCCAAGCCAGAGATGCAGCAGGCGCAGCAGCAGCAGCAGCAAGTCCAGCCGGGCGGCAAGGGCGCGACACAGCCGACATCGCCGCAGACCACCACGCCGCAAATGCCGAACGCGCCTTCGGCGCAGCCGCCGACCAAGACGGCCGCCGAAGTGATCGCCGGCTCGCCACGTGTCGCCATCGACACGCCGACGTTGGAAGGCAGCATCGATCTTAAGGGTGCTCGCTTCGACAATCTGTCGCTCAAGCAATATCGGGAAACAATCGATCCGAACTCGCCACCGATCACTCTGCTGTCACCCTCGGGTGCGCCAGAGGCTTATTATGCGGAGTTCGGCTGGGTGCCAGCCTCAGGCTCGAACGAGCCGGTGCCCGGAACCGACACGATCTGGAAGCAGCAGGGCAGCGGCGCCCTTTCCGTCGATCATCCGGTCACCCTCACATACGATAATGGCCGTGGACTGATCTTCACCCGCACGATTTCGGTAGATCACAATTTCCTGTTCGGCATCAAAGATGAGGTTCAGAACAAGAGCGGCAACCCGGTCACGCTCTATCCTTATGGTCTGGTCTCGCGCCACGGCACACCGAAGGTGCTGGGCTATTACTTCCTGCACGAAGGACCGATCGGGGTGATGGGCGACCAGGGCCTGCAGGAACCAAGCTATAAGGACATCGCCGGCAAAAGCCAGAGCTGGGACGTCACCAACGCTTGGCTCGGCTTCACTGACAAATACTGGGCCGCGGTGCTGTTGCCGGACACCAGTGCGAAGGTCCAGACGCGCTTCTCGGCGAGCAAGACCGGCGAGGAGGAAGATTATCAGGCCGACTATCTTGGCCAGGCACTGGCTGTGGCGCCGGGAGCTAGCGCCAGCACGGACACGCGACTGTTCGCCGGCGCCAAGCAAGTTTCGCTGGTGGGCATCGATTTTCCGTTCGGACCGGGCGGCTACAACCAGGCGCTCCAGCTCAATCACTTCGATCTGCTGATCGACTGGGGCTGGTTTTACTTCATCACCAAGCCGATGTTTCTGGCGCTTGAGTTCTTCTTTCATCTGGTCGGCAATTTCGGCATCTCCATCCTCATCGTCACCCTGATGGTGAAGATCCTGTTCTTTCCGCTGGCCAACAAGTCTTATGCTTCGATGGCAAAGATGAAGGCCGTGCAGCCGCAAATGGCCATGATCAAGGAGCGCTATGCCGACGATAAGATGAAGCAGCAGCAGGCGATGATGGAGCTCTACAAGAAGGAGCAGATCAATCCTGTTGCCGGCTGCCTGCCGATGGTCATACAGATCCCGGTATTCTGGTCGCTCTACAAAGTGCTGTTCATCACTATCGAGATGCGGCACGCGCCGTTCTACGGCTGGATCCACGACCTTTCCGCGCCAGACCCGACCAATATCTTCACCTTGGGCGGATTGATCCCGTTCGATCCAACGGTCGTCCCGCTGATCGGCAGTTACCTGCATCTCGGCTTCTGGCCGGCAGTCATGGGCGTGACGATGTGGGTGCAGATGAAGCTCAACCCGACGCAGCCCGATCCGACGCAGCAGATGATCTTCAACTGGATGCCGTTGATTTTCACCTTCATGCTGGCGCATTTCCCGGCCGGGCTGGTGATCTACTGGGCCTGGAACAACTCGCTCTCGGTGATCCAGCAGAGCGTGATCATGCACCGTAACGGCGCCAAGATTCAGCTTTGGGACAATCTCAAAGCCACGTTCATCAAATCAAAGCCGAAGCAGCCCGCCGAGTAGCGCAGATCGTCAGCAGCGGGAAATCCGCAAGCGGACAAGCGTTACCACACGCGTCGCCCATTGCGCTTCGCGCAGCGACGCTACATCGCCTCAGGCCGCGCGCACGCGGGTGAAGAAGTCCGCCACCTTCTTTTCCAGGTCGTTGGCGCGCGACGAAAGCTTCGATGTCCAGGCGGTGATATCGTCCACGGCGGCGGCGCCGAGCGTTACAGCCTGTTCGACCGATCCAATTTCGTCGGAAGCGCGCCCGGTGTGTCCGGCTGCGCCGTGAATGCTTTCGGCGATGCCGCGGGTCGTGGCGCTCTGCTCCTCGACGGCGGTCGCGATGTTGGTCGACACGCTGGTCAATTCGCCGATGGCACGCGCAATCGAGGTTATTTCCGCCACCGAGCGCTTGGTTGCTTCCTGGACGGCGGCGATCTGCTGCGAGATATCTTCGGTGGCGCGCGAGGTCTGGTTGGCGAGCGTCTTGACTTCCGACGCCACCACCGCGAAGCCCCTGCCCGCCTCGCCGGCGCGCGCAGATTCAATGGTCGCGTTGAGCGCCAAGAGGTTGGTCTGCGCCGCAATCGCCGAAATCGCATCGACCACCGAACCAATGCGCCCTACGGCGGCATCCAGTGAGCGAATGGCGCCTTGGCTGCGTTCGGTGTCGCCGACGGCGGACTGCGCCTTGCCTAAACCCAGGCTCGCCTGCCGTCCGATCTCCGCAATCGATCCGGAAAGCTCCTCCGTCGCCGTCACCGTCGCCTCCATACGCCGGGCCGTCTCGGCCGAGGCCGATGACGCGGCCGCCATGCGACCGCGCGTGTTTTCGGCGACTTCATTCAAGGTCGCGCATGTGTTCGTCAGCGAATTGGACGCTTCTTTGATTGCCTCGACCACATCGCCGATGGCGCCGGCGAAATCGGCAATCGCGTCATCGATCACCTTTCGCCGCGCCTGCGCCGCCTGTTCGGCCCGCTGCCGGTGCAGCGTCATCGCATTGGCAACGTCGAAGCTGATGACCCGGGAGACCATCGAGCCGCGCTCGGCAATAGTGGCTGGAGAAAATCGATATTTGCGGGCCAGCGCCGCAAGCGCGGCCTTGAGCACGTAGCTGCCGGCAGTGCTGCGCAGGCGCGCGTCAAACCCCAGCTCAGCTTCCTGCGTCACCGTGTGGCGGCAGGATTCGACGTAATGCGCATCGAGATTGCCGCTCAAAAGCGCTTTGAAATGCGCTGCCTCGAGCCTTTGCAGGAGCGAACGATTCTTCGCGACGATGTCGCCGACGTTAGGCAACGTCCGGGCGGCGTCGAGAATTTCTTCAATCGCGTTATCAAGGCTCGGCGCGATCACCGGCCAAGCCTTGGCGACGGTGCGCCGCGTGCGCTCGTCGATACTATAGAGGACGAGACGCGCATCAAATGCCTGAAGCAATTCGGTCGTCGCCATTGCCGGCCGTCTCACTCTCTATAAGGAGAGCCGCATGGTGCGGCACAATTGTTGCTCTTGTGTTAATGTGTTAATGATCTGGTTACCAGTTGCCACATTGGCCAGCCGACTTTACCCCGAAACCGGTAGAGCGCGACCAACGTTTCTGCCCAGGGCGAAGAGGGCAGTCGGAAGGATGGCCTTTCGCCCAACGGAATGCTCCCGTCCGCAGCCAATTGACCGCACTTGAAACCGGCGAGATTTCGGAAAATTCAGCCGCTTCGCACGCCGTGACTTTCGCGGGATCGTTCCTATGTCAGGTGACGGGGACGTTTCATCATGCCTGGTTCCCTGCGGAGGGTGTCGGTTCATGACCAGCCTCTTTGACGCTGCTGTGACTGCAAGCGACGCAGGCGAAGGCCGAATCGCCATCAAACTGCGGGTGAACGGCCAAGAACGCGAAGTTTCGATCGATCCGCGCATGACTTTGCTCGATTATCTGCGCGACGTGCTGCATCTCACCGGCACCAAAAAAGGCTGCGACCACGGCCAGTGCGGCGCCTGCACGATCCACATCAATGGCCGCCGCATGAACAGTTGCCTGGCGCTGGCCGCGGCACACGCCGGGGATGAGATCACCACGATTGAGGGACTGGGCACACCCGGGCGGCTGCATCCCATGCAGGCGGCGTTTCTCGAGAACGACGCCTATCAATGCGGCTATTGCACATCCGGACAAATCATGTCCGCGGTGGCGCTGCTCAGCGAACCGTGCGGCGCATCGGATGACGACGTGCGTGAATTCATGAGCGGCAACATCTGCAGGTGCGGCGCCTATCCGAACATCATCCGGGCGATCCAGCAAGTGCGGCGCGATCAACAAAAAGATGCGGCTCCGCAGCCGGCTGGAGCCTGACGATGCAAACATTCGATCTCGTTCGTGCAAGTGACCGCCCGGCTGCAATCGCCGCCGGCGCGGAGTCGGCGACCGCGCAACAAGGCGCCAGCGTGCGCTTTCTCGCCGGCGGAACGACGCTCATCGATCTGATGAAGCTCGGCGTGGAACGCCCGGAGCGCGTGGTCGATATCAATCGCCTGGGACTGGATGAGATTCGCAAGGCGGAGAACGGCGACCTGTTCGTCGGCGCCACCGCGCGCAACAGCGATCTGGCGCATCACCCGCTGGTGCGGGCCGACTATGCCGCGCTTTCGCAGGCAATCCTCGCCGGCGCATCGACCCAGCTGCGCAATGCCGCGACGACCGCGGGCAATCTCTTGCAGCGGACCCGCTGCATGTATTTCCGCGACCTCGCCAGCGCCTGCAACAAGCGCAAGCCCGGCTCGGGCTGTCCGGCGATTGCCGGCGCCAACCGCATGCTGGCGATCCTCGGCACCAGCAACGCCTGCATCGCCAATAACCCGTCGGACATGGCGGTCGCGATGCTGGCCTATGATGCGGTCGTACATGTGCAGGGCGTAGCGGGCGGCCGACAGATTCCGCTTGCGGACTTTTACGTGCTGCCGGGACAGCGCCCCGACATCGAAACCATGCTGGCACCCGGGGAGCTCATCACTCACGTCACCTTGCCGCCGCCAAAGACCGGTGAGCGATCGGTCTATCTGAAATTGCGGGACCGCGCGTCCTATGAATTCGCCCTGGTGTCCACTGCTGTCGCCGTCACGCTGGCTGACGGGAAAATTGCGAATGCCCGCTTTGCCCTGGGCGGCGTCGGCGCGCGGCCCTGGCGGGTCCGCAAAGCCGAGGACGTGCTGCGCGGCAGCGCTCCTGACGAGCGCGCGTTCCGCAACGCCGCCGATACCTGTCTCGATGGCGCCCGGCCGCAAAGTCATAATGGCTTCAAGATCGAACTGGCGAAGCGCTGCATCGTTCACGCGTTCAAACAAGTCACGTCCTGAATTATCCAAGGTAATCCATATGGCCCAGCCGCAAGCAGCGATTACCCAAATCGGCCAGGCGCGCGCCCGCATCGATGGCCCGCTGAAAGTCACCGGTACGGCGCGCTTTACCTCCGATCACAATTTGCCCGGCATGCTCTACGCCGTGCCTGTGGGAGCGACAATTGCGAAAGGCAGAGTAACCGCCATCGACATCGCCCGTGCCCGGCAAATGCCGGGGGTGCGCGCGATCATGAAGCGCGGCGACTTTCCGCCCATGTCGCACATCACGCCAAATTTCGTCGAGCCGCTCATGGCAGACGAGACGCGGCCGCCATTCGATGACGACGTTATCCGGTATTACGGCCAATACGTCGCGCTCGCCGTTGCAGACACGTTCGAGCAGGCCAAGGCGGCCGCGGATGCCGTCACGGTGTCGTACGCCGCTGAGACTCCAAACGTCGACCCGCATCTTGCCGCGGAAAACACCAAGGTGGTCAGCGAACGCGGCGACGCCGAAAAGGCTTATGCGGGCGCCGCCGTTACGCTCGATGCGCAATATGCGATAGCGCCCGAAACTCATAATCCCATCGAGACCCACGCGACGGTCGCCAACTGGGACGGCGACGAACTCACGCTTTACGAGACCTCGCAGGCGGTTGTGAATCATCGCAACGTGCTTGCCGACATGCTCGGCCTGCCGCGGCACAAGGTGCGGGTCATCGCAAAATTCATCGGCTCGGGGTTCGGCGGTAAGTTGTGGCCATGGTCGCAATCACCGCTCGCGGCGGCGGCTTCCATCAAGCTCGGCCAGCCGGTGAAACTGGTGCTGAGCCGGCCGATGATGTTCCACGCCGTCGGTCATCGGCCGCGCATCGAGCAACGCGTTCGCCTCGGCGCGACCCGCGACGGCAAGCTGGTATCGCTGCAGCACGATTATGTGAATACGACGTCCATCCTCGACGACTACGAGGAAAATTGCGGCGAGGCCACGCCGCACATGTACAGCGTGCCCAATCTGCGGGTCACGTCCGGATTGGCCAAGCGCAACATCGGCACTCCGACTTCGATGCGCGGGCCAGGCGCGGTGCCTGGTCTGTTCGCGACCGAGTCGGCGATGGACGAGCTTGCAGTCAAGCTCGGCATGGATCCGCTGCAACTGCATCTGCTCAACGAGCCTCGGCTTGATGAAGGCCTAGGGGTGCCGTTCTCCTCGCGTCATCTCAAGGAATGTCTGACGCTTGGCGCGGAAAAATTCGGCTGGTCCAACCGCGATCCGCACGTCGGCGCCATGAAGCGCGACGGGATGATTTTGGGGTGGGGGATGGCGGCGTGTTCGTGGCTCGCTGCCCGGCTGGATTGCTCCGTTTCGGTTGAGCTGCGCCAAGACGGGACGGCGCGCGTGGCGTCGGCCTCGCAGGATATCGGCACCGGCACCTACACGGTCATGGCGCAAATGGCGGCCGAGATGCTTGGCATCGCCGTCGAGCGCGTCGAGGTCGAAATCGGTGACACAAAGCTGCCTCCGGGAGCCGTTTCAGGCGGCTCCATGCTGACCGCATCGCTGGTCGCGCCGACCGAGGAAGCGATCGCCGCGGCCGGCAAGGCATTGATTGCCCGGCTCGTTGCCGGCGAAAATACCCCGTTCTCCGGCGCCGAACCGCAAACGCTCGCGTTCAAGCAAGGACGCATCATGGCGAAAGACGCCCAAACGTCCATGCCGTTCGCCGCGGCGCTGCAGACGCTGCAAATCGCGTCGATCTCCGGACAGGGAACCGGCCAAGGCACCTTCGGCGCGCAAAGACCCAAGCTGTCCAGCCATTCTTTCGGCGCGCACTTCGTCGAGGTGACTTGGCGGCCGGAAATCGCGCGGTTGCGCGCGTCGCGCGTCGTCTCGGTGTTCGACGCCGGCCGCATCCTCAATCCTCTGGCGGCGCGTAACCAGATCGAGGGTGCAATCGTCATGGGTATCGGCATGGCGCTCCTTGAAGGCACTGAATACGACGCGGCGAGCGGCGCCCCGATCAATGCCAACCTTGCCGACTACGTGGTCGCCACCAATGCCGACGTGCCGGCGCTGGACGTGCATTTCGTGGAATATCCGGACTACAATCTCAATGCGCTGGGCGCACGCGGCGTCGGTGAGATCGGTCTTGCCGGAGCCGCAGCGGCACTGACGAATGCAGTCTATCACGCCACCGGAATCCGGGTGCGCGAGCTGCCGCTAAAGCTCGAAGATCTGCTTTGAGCCAATCAGAACAGAGCAGCGAGCGTCTTCGTCATTGACCGCGCTATGTCACCCGGCGTTGCCATAGCGGCGACGCTTGAGGTCGGCAAGCGTCCGCGGCTCAACGGAAAGAACATCGTCATCACGCCCTTGCCTGCCGGACAATACTCTTCGACGGCGCTGCTCGGCGAATTTCAGGCGATCAAGACAGAGGACAATTCGGGCATAGAGCGGCTCCCATTGGATTGATCGCACCCGATTCTTCAGCGCAGGAGTTACAAGCAAATAACGTCGCATGTCGCCAGTCCTCCGACTGCCGCTCAGGCATCCTCGCCTGCCGCGGCGTTGCGAAACAGCGCGCGCAAAATTTTCCCTTCGAGAGCGGCGACCTCAGGCGAGCCGCGCTCGCGTGGACGTGACAAATCGATGCGCTGATCGAACGTGATCTCGCCCGCCTCGATCATCAGAACGCGATCGGCAAGAGTGACCGCTTCTGACACATCATGGGTCACCATGATCGCGGTGAAACGTTGGTCGACCCATACACGCTCGATCAGCCGCTGCATTGAGATGCGCGTGAGCGCATCCAATGCTCCGAGCGGCTCGTCAAACGCCAGCACGCGCGGACGGCTGACCAGTGCCCGCGCCAGCGCCACGCGTTGCTTTTGCCCTCCGGACAGTACCGAAGGCCAATGGTTGCGCCGGTCCTCAAGCCCGACCTCGCGCAAGGTCGCGACGGCTCGCTCGCGTGCACTCGCCGGCGGACGCTGTTCGCCGAGCCCGACCTCGACGTTGGCGAGAACCGACGCCCACGGCAGCAGGCGCGGTTCCTGGAACATGATTCTAATCGCGCCGCGGGGTGTCGCGTCGTCGGTCCGCTCGCCGAAGCGAAAGTGTCCGCCGCTCGGCCGTTCAAGGCCGAGCAGGAGCCGCAGCAATGTGCTCTTGCCACAGCCGCTGCGGCCCACAATGGCAACGAACTCGCCGGCACCGATATGCAAATCGACTCCGCGCAGAACTTGGTTCTGTCCGAACGATTTGCGCAACTGGTGGATCGTGACCGCGAGGCCAGCGCCTCGCGCCTCCGCTTTGCCGGGAGTTGGCGCGAGCTCGTTGAGATTGTCGATGCGGCGGAGGGCTTGGACGGTCATGCTTCAGTCTCCTGCGCGGACTGAAACGCCGGATGCCAGGAAAGACACCAGCGTTCGAGCAGACGCGCGGTGCTGTCGGCCAATTTGCCCAACAGCGCGTAGATCAGGATGCTAAGCACCACGACGTCGACGAGGAGAAACTCGCGCGCCTGCATCGCCATGTAGCCGATGCCTGACGATGCGGAGATGGTCTCGGCGACAATCAGCGTGAGCCACATGATGCCGAGCGCGTAGCGCAGCCCGACGAAGATCGACGGCAGCGCCCCGGGGAGGATGACGCGCCGGAACAGCGTCGGTGGCGACATGCCGTAGGCGCGGCCCATTTCGATGAGTTGCGCGTCGACGGTGCGGATTCCGTGCTGCGTGTTGACGTAGATCGGGAAGAACACGCCGAGCGCCACCAGGAAAATTTTTGCTTCCTCGTCGATGCCAAACCACAGGATGACCAGAGGAATGAGGGCGAGATGCGGAATATTGCGGACCATTTGCAGGGTGCTGTCGAAGATCCGTTCCGAACGGCGTGACAGCCCGTTGGCAAGTCCGAGCGCAAATCCGATGCCGCCGCCGATCACGAAGCCGGCACTGGCGCGCCAAAAACTGACCAAAATGTTTCGCGGCAATTCGCCGCTGAGCGTCAATTTCCATGCCGCCGCAATCACTGCCGTGGGCGCCGGCAGAATGCGCAACGGAATGAGGCCGGCGAGCGACAGGGCTTCCCATACGATGATGATGCCGATCGGCAGCGCCCATTGCGTCAGCTTTTCGGATTGGCGGGCTACAACAGAGCGGAGATTCATGACGCGATGACCATCAGGATTGGGCGGCGTGCTGGCGGAGGGGAAGCTGCTCGTTGGCGATCGTCTCGCCGAACGGCCCGGTATTGACGTTTGTCGGCGCGCCGCGGCGCGTGTGCCCGCGCAAAGGCAGCAGCGGCAGCACCAGTTCGGCAAACCGGTAAGCTTCCTCGAGATGCGGATAGCCTGACATGATGAAGGTATCGATGCCGAGCGACATGTACTCCTTCATCCGCGCGGCCACGGTTGGCGCATCGCCGACCAGCGCCGTACCGGCGCCGCCGCGCACCAGCCCGACGCCGGCCCACAGATTAGGACTGACTTCGAGCTTGTCGCGGCGCCCGCCGTGGAGCTGCACCATGCGCTGCTGACCGACGGAATCCATGCGCGCGAAGATCGATTGGGCGCTGGCAATGGTCTCGTCGCTGACATGGCTGATGAGCTCGTCGGCCGCCCGCCAGGCCTCTTCGTTGGTGTCGCGGACGATGACGTGCAGGCGAATGCCGAAGCTGATGTCGCGGCCGCGCTTGGCCGCGAGCGCCGCCACCGGGGCGATCTTGGCAGCGACCTGCGCCGGCGGCTCGCCCCAGGTCAAATACTTGTCGATCGTATCGGCGGCAACGTCCACGGCGGCCGCCGACGAGCCGCCGAAATAAAGCGCGGGTCGCGGCTTCTGCACCGGCGGAAACAGCAATCGGCCATCTTCGATCCTGATGTGCTTGCCAGAGACGTTCACCGCCTCGCCGGCGAGGAGCGCCGTGTAGACGGCCAGGAACTCGCGGGTGACCTGGTAGCGCTCGTCATGAGAAAGAAAGATGCCATCGCCCTTGTTCTCGGTGGGATCACCACCGGTGACGACATTGATCAGAAGCCGGCCCTGCGAGACGCGGTCGAGCGTCGCCGTCATCCGCGCCGCCACCGTCGGTGACTGCAGGCCAGGACGCACCGCGACGAGGTAGCGCAAACGCTCGGTGAATGGCGCAACCGCCGAGGCAACGACCCAGGAATCCTCGCAGCTGCGTCCGGTCGGCAGCAGCACGCCGAAATAGCCGAGATCATCGGCCGCCTGCGCGATCTGGCGCAGGTAATGAAGATTGACTGGGCGGGCGCCGATCGCGGTGCCGAGATGGCGGCCGTCGCCGTGCGTCGGCAAGAACCAAAGCACGTTGGCGTCGGTGGACGGAGCGATGCTCATGAGCCGGGTTTCCACACAATGCTGGAGACGACGACATGCCTGGGCACGAGGCCCAGCGCATAGAACGTGTCGGCGATATGCTGCTGGTCCTCGATCGTCTCAGCATCGATCGGGCGCACCCCATAGGTTTGGCGTTTCAGCGCCACCTCCAGGATAGGGGCCGGGATGCCAATGCCGGCGCTGAGTTCGCTGGCGACTTCTTCTTCGCGGCCGCTCGCCCAGCGGTCGATATCGGCGATCTCCGCGAGGATCGCGTCGACGACCTTCGGATTGCCATCGGCAAGTTTCCGGCTGGCCAAATAGAATTGCCGGTTGGGCGCGAGTCCGCCGGCATTGATGAGCTCGCGGGCGCCGGTCGCGGCCTCGGCGGCTGCCTGGTACGGATCCCAAATGACCCATGCGTCCACCGCGCCGCGTTCGAACGCCGCGCGCGCGTCGGCAGGCGCAAGGAACGCCGTCTCCACGTCAGAATATTTCAAGCCGGCGCTTTCCAATGCGCGGACCAGCAGATAATGGACGTTGGATCCCTTGTTGAGCGCAATCTTCTTGCCCTTGAGATCAGCCACGGACTTGATTGGGGAATCCCGGGGCACGAGGATCGCCTCGCCTTTCGGGGCCGCCGGTTCATAGCCCGCATAAACAAACGGTACGCCCGCCGCCTGCGCAAAAATCGGCGGGGTTTCCCCGGCATGTCCGAAATCGATGGCGCCGGCATTGAGCGCCTCAAGCAGCGGCGGCCCGGCCGGGAATTCCTTCCACTCGACCTTGTAACCGAGCGGAGCCAGCCGGCTTTCGAGCCCGCCTCTGCCCTTGAGCAGAATGAGATTGCCGTATTTCTGAAAGCCAATGCCGATGACTTTGTCTTGCGCCGACGCAGTCGCTGGCATGAGTCCGCTGAGGGAGCCGAGAAGGACGGCGGCGGCAATGACGGGGGACACTCTCATTCGCGTTCCTTTCGTGGATGAATCCTGGGCGGATCTCTGATCGGCGGCGCAGGCGTGGCAGGCGCGGCGCCGAACGGCTCAAGCCAGCGCACCGCTCCACACTGCATCGCGGATAACGATCGGTCGGGGAATCAAGCCAAGTTTCTGGAAGCGATCGGCGACGGCCTGTTGCGTGGCAATGATCTCCTCGGTCAGCTTGCCGATGACAAACGACGAGCGGTTCGCCGCCACCGTCTGAACAGCGAGATCGACGCCGGTCACATCGGTCAACGCCTTCGCCACCTTGTCCCGATTGCTTTCCGCCCATCTGGCGGTCTCCGCCAGCGTGTCGAGAACGTAGCGGAGAAGCTGCGGTTCACGGACGGCGAAGTCACGATTGCCGACATAGAACGAGTTGGTTTTGCCGATTTCGCTGGGCTGCACCAGGATGCGCCCGCCATGGGCCTGGCCGATGGCGAAGTACGGATCCCAGATTGCCCAAGCGTCAATGCTGCCGCGGGCGAATGCGGCGGCGCCGTCCGGTGGATTCAGATAGACCGGGGTAATGTCCGCATAAGCCAGATGCGCCTTTTCGAGCGCCATGAGCGTGACATTGTGCGCGCTGGATCCTTGCGTGAAGCCGATGCGCTGGCCCTTGAGATCGGCGAGGGTGCGGATCGGCGAATCCTGTTTGACCAAGATTCCCTGGCCGTTGGTGATCGGCTGACCGGCGACATAGAGGATGGCGGCGCCCGCTGCCTGGGCAAAGATCGGCGGCGTATCTCCGACCTGCCCAATGTCGACGCTGCCGGCGTTCATCGCCTCAAGGAGCGGCGGCCCGGCGGTGAACTCGGACCATTTGACCGCGATACCGTCCGGCGCCAGCTTGCGCTCCAGCGACGCCTGCTGTCGCGCGATGACCAACACACCGTTCTTCTGATAGCCGACCCGCAATTCCTTCGCGCCGGCGGGTGCTTGCGCCCTGGCATTAGCGGAGATCCCGGTCAGGGTGGCGCCGAGAGACAGTTGCAGAAAATCACGGCGGCGCATCGTCCAACTCCATTGGCCCGAGCGCTGATGGTATTTAATCTATCGACTTTATCAAGCAATCCGGCAACAAAACAAAATTCCAGTGGCCGCGACACTAAAAACACTAGAAACATTCTATAGCCGATGGTATTTATGGAGTATTAGATTTCCCGCCTCGGTCCAGCGAACAATGCTTACGGCAAAAGGAAAATACGGCCTCAAGGCTTTGGCCCACCTCGCGACATTGCAGCCGGGGGAGACGACGCAAGCGATGGACATCGCCGAAGCTCACAACATTCCGAAAAAATTCCTCGACGCGATTCTCGGCGACTTGCGCAATGCCGGTATCGTCTTCAGCAAAAAGGGGCCGGGCGGCGGCTATAGGCTCGCGCGAGCGCCGGGCGAGATCAAAATCGGTCAAGTGATCCGCACGATTGACGGGCCGCTGGCGCCGATTGCCTGCGCAAGCCGTACCGCCTATCAGCCGTGCCGCGATTGCAAAAGCATCAAGACCTGCACCGTTCGGCTGATGATGACCAAAGTGCGCGACGCCATGTCTGATGTGCTCGATCGCCTGACCATCGCCGACATGGCGGCCGAGGGCGAGGGCAGCAATGGGACGGCATTAAAAAAACGGGCAGCCCGGCGGACAGCGGGCTGAAGCGACAATATTACATTGATTTCAGGCGATCATCGCCGCGCTGAGCCTCTTTCTGGAAAGCTGACCGGAAGCCCGTGCCCAAGCCAGCATCGCCGCCACAATGCCCTCTCCAATCGGCCAAGGACCGAAGCCGGACGCCACATTGATGTGCCCGCAGGCCCCGACGTCGATGAATTCGGCGCCCCACGCCCTGGCCAAATCGCGGCAGCGATCGAATTCGAT
>JASHVN010000543.1 GCA_030044555.1 Xanthobacteraceae bacterium
ATGATTCTGCAGGGGCTCGCGGTGATGCGCGGGTCGAAGCGCGCGCTGGTCGTCGTCGACATGCCGTTCGGCTCCTACGAGGGCTCAAAAGAGCAGGCCTTCGCGTCTGCGGCGCGGATCATGAAAGAGACCGGCTGCGGCGCCATCAAGGTCGAGGGCGGCAAGCGCATGGCGGAGACCATTGCGTTTTTGACCGAACGGGGCGTTCCGGTGATGGGGCACGTCGGACTGACGCCGCAGGCGATCAACACCATCGGTTCGTTCCGCGCGCAGGGGCGCGATGAGGCCGACTGGGCGCCGATCGAGGCCGATGCGCGCGCGGTTGCCGGTGCCGGGGCCTTTGCGATTGTGCTCGAAGCGATTGCCGAGCCGCTCGGGCGGCGCATAACCGAGCAGGTTGCCATTCCCACAATCGGCATCGGCGCCAGCGCCGCCTGCGACGGCCAGATCCTGGTTCTCGAGGATATGCTCGGGCTATCGCCGCGGGTGCCGAAATTCGTCAAACGCTTCGGCGAACTCGGCCCCTCGATCGATCGGGCCGTCAAAAGCTATGCGGAGGAGGTGCGGGCGCGCCAGTTCCCGGGACCCGACCAAGTCTACGCGATGCGTAAGCCGAAAGCGTAGCTCCGGTGCAGCGGTATTAAGGGGAAAGCCACCCGGCCTTGACCAGACGCGCAGCCCGCGCAGGCGGCATCAGCCACCTGCCTTGCTCGCGCCACATCATTGATCTAAACAGCGGTCGGATTTAGCCAATCAATACAGAGGCTTCCCCAATACAGGGGCTTCCTCAATACAGAGGCTTCCAGGCGCAACTGCAAGAATTCCGTTGAGGCTGCAAGAATTCCGTTGAGGCCGTGCTTGACCTGCCTTGCGCCGGGCAGGACGCGGCGGCATCTACGGCTGCGTTGTGGCAACTCTGGTGGTGTTAGGATCGGGTTTCGTGGCCGATATCTTTCATGAAGTCGATGAGGAAGTCCGTCGGGAACAGCTTGCCCAGCTGTGGAAGCGATACGGCACCCTCATCATTGCCGCCTGTTTTCTCATCGTCGCCGGGGTCGGCGGCTGGCGCGCCTACGAATATTTGCAGTCGAAGAAGGCGGGTGAAACCGGCATCGCATTCGAACAGGCGGTGACGCTCGCCGGGGCCGGTAAGCACAAGGAGGCTGAGGCGGCCTTTGCCAAGATCGCCGCCAGTGGCACCAGCGGCTATCGCGTGCTGGCGCGCCTGCGTGCGGCCGCCGAACTGGCGCAGACCGATAAAAACGCTGCCGTTAAAGCTTATGACGCGATCGCCGCCGACAAGAGTCTCGGACCGGTCATTGGCGATCTGGCGACGGTGCGGGCCGGCCTGCTGTTGGTCGATACCGCTGCCTATGCCGACATGCTCAAGCGGCTTGAGCCGCTCACCCCCTCTGGCCGCACCTTCTGCCACACTGCGCGCGAACTATTGGCGCTTTCCGCCTGGAAATCTGGCGATATCGCCTCGGCGCGCAAGTGGACGGACATGATGATGGCCGATCCGACAACGCCGTCGGGAACGCGCAGCCGCGCACAGATTTTAAGCGAGCTCATCGCGGCGAGCGGCAAAGGTTGAGGCAGTATGCACGGGCGCGGCACGTTCTCGCTGTTTCGACTCGGGATGGTTCTCGCCGCGGTGTCGGTCCTTGCGGCCTGCACCAAGGGCGGCCAGTTCGATCCGACCACGTTGCTCGATAACGACATGTTCGACAACAAAAAGCCGGTCAAAGGCCAACGCGAGCCGGTTTTCCCCGGCGGCGTTCCCGGTATCAGCAGCGGCATCCCGGCGGACCTGTACAAGGGCTATCAGCCGCCACCCGAGCAAGCGGCAGACACTGGCGGCGCGGCGACGCCAATCCTGCCCGCCTCGGAACAGCCAGCGGCAGCTAACGACGCAGCAAAGTCCGAGCCGAAACCGAAGACGAAGGTTGCCCGCAAGCCGGTTCACAAGCGAACGACAATCAGCGTAGGCCTCCACAAGCGGCCGGCAGAGTCCACGCAATCCGCGTCACAGGGCGGGCAAACCGCATGGCCGGCGCCATCTTCGACCGAGCAGGGGCAGGCGCAATCGTCGCAGTCGGCCTGGCCGTCGCCGGCCTCGAACAGTCAGGCACAATCGCAATCCGTTTGGCCGGCGCCGCCAACAGGCGGCGGCGCCCAGCAGGCGGCCCAGCCATCGCAGTCGATCTGGCCCAGCCCGCCGACCAGTGGCGCGCAATAATGGTTGGGTGCTGACGGCACGCTAAAGACATTCTCTCATTTCTAACGCGGTGATCGCGCGTCGCTTTTGGGATGACGATGCCGGCGATGAGCGGTCTCCGAACGCCGAATAACCTGTACAATAAAAAATATAGAATGCGCTTGGCGCGCGGCAGCGCCGCCGAATTGGATCATGGCTTTCACCGTCGCTATCATCGGCCGGCCCAATGTCGGCAAATCGACCCTGTTCAATCGCCTGGTTGGACGGCGGCTTGCGCTGGTCGACGATGAGCCCGGCGTCACCCGCGACCGGCGCGAAGGCGAAGGCAGACTGGGCGATCTTTCCTTCAAGCTGATCGATACCGCAGGACTCGAACAGGCGCGGGATGAGAGCCTTTCCGCGCGCATGCAGGCCCAGACCGCCGCCGCGATCGCGCAGGCCGACGCGGTCTTCTTTCTCGTCGATGCGCGTGCCGGCGCGATACCGGATGATCGCAGTTTTGCCGATCTGGTGCGCAAATCGGGCAAGCCGGCAATTCTGGTGGCCAACAAGAGCGAGGGCCGCGGCGGCGCGGCCGGTGCGCTCGAGGCCTACGCGCTGGGGCTCGGCGAGCCGGTGGCGATCAGCGCCGAACATGGCGAAGGTCTCGCCGACCTCTATGAGGCGTTGCGTGCGGCGCTGCCGGCGGCGACCGAGCCTGCCGAACCCGACGCGCCTGTTGCGACGGCCACAGACGACAAGCCGATCCGCATCGCCGTTGTCGGCCGGCCCAATACCGGCAAGTCCACGCTGATCAATCGCTTGCTCGGCGACGAACGGTTGTTGACCGGACCGGAGCCGGGCATTACCCGCGACGCTATCGCGGTCGATTTGCACTGGCACGATCGGGACTTTCGCATCCACGATACCGCGGGTCTGCGCCGTCGCGCGCGCATTACCGAGAAACTGGAAAAGCTCTCGGTGGCCGACACGCTCGCCGCCATCCGCTTCGCTGAAGTGGTCATCGTCCTGATCGATTCGCAGACGCCGTTCGAGGAGCAGGACACGCGCATCGTCGATCTGGTCGAGCGGGAAGGGCGCGCCATCGTCGTCGGCATCAACAAATGGGATTTGGTCAAACCGCCCCCTGGCGCACTGTCGCGGCTGCGTGCGGAGACCGACCGCCTGCTGCCGCAGATCAAAGGCGTTCCTGTCGTGACGCTGTCTGCATATACGGGCGCGGGTCTCGATCGGCTGATGGCGGCAGTGGTGGAGGCGTATGCGGTCTGGAACCGCCGGGTGCCGACTGCGGCGCTCAATCGTTTCCTGTCGCAAGCGGTCAGCGCCAATCCGCCGCCGGCGGCGGGCGGCCGGCGGCCGCGGCTCGATTACATCACGCAGCCGAAGGCGCGGCCGCCGACCTTCGTGCTGTTTTCTTCGCGCGCGGCGGCTTTGGCGGAGACCTACCGCCGTTATCTGGTCAACAGCTTGCGCGAGGCGTTTGCGCTGCCGGGCACGCCGATCCGGCTGACACTGCGTTCAAAGCCGAATCCTTATGCCAATCGCAAGCGGCGGCGATGAGGCGGCGCCGCCTCAAGCCGGCTCGGTGAATTGCAACAGCCTGCGGGCAGGGTAATCGTAAAGTTTCCCGGTTTCTACAAAGCTCGGCAGGCACAGCGGCACGATCGTCTCGGCCACCTGTTCGGGCGTGGGCAATGTCATCGGGTCTTCGCCCGGCATGACTTGCGCGCGCAGGCGCGTGCGCGTGGGGCCGGGGTTGAACAAATTGACGCGCACCGGCGTCGCATCGGTTTCCGCCGCATAGGTGCGCGCCAGCACATTAAGTGCGGCTTTGGAAACCGAATAGGGACCGCTATAGGCGCGCGCATGGGTCGCCGCCCCTGACGTCATGAAGACGGCGCGGCCGGCCTCCGCGCGCCGCAACAGCAGGTCCATGGCGCGGATGAGGTGATAATTGGCGGTGACGTTGACCGCCATCGCTTCGTCCCAGGCCTTGGGTTCGACATGACCGAGCGGCGAGCGCTGCCCGGCGATGGCGGCATTGCCGACGAGAATATCGAGCCGCTGATGCCGCTCATGAAGCGCCGCGGCGAGCCGGTAGATCCCGGGGTAATCGCGCATCTCGAGCGGCACCAGCGTTGCTGTCGAGCCGGCTCCGCGCACCGCGTCGTCCAGCTCTTCCAGCACGCCTTGGGTCCGTCCTGTGGCGACGACGTGCGCTCCGGCGCGCGCTAACGCCAGCGCCAGCGCCTGACCGATGCCGCGGGTGGCGCCGGTAATGAGCGCGATACGGTCGGCAAGCGGCTTGGTCATGATCCCAGTTGTCCCAATTTCGCCTTGAGCTGGCGCGTTGTATAGGCAGATCGCACAATCGGCGAAAGATCATGCTTGCAGGACAGGCGAAAGATCATGCTTGCAGGACAGCTGGCGCTTATTCTTGCCGCCGTCTTTTTCGGTGCGGCGCTCTACGTCAATGTTGCCGAACAGCCTGCGCGTCTTACTCTCGACGATCGGGCGCTGGTGACCGAGTGGAAGCCGGCCTACAAGCGCGGCGCCGCCATGCAGGCGCCGCTGGCCGTTGCCGGTTGCGTGCTGGGCTTGCTGGCGTGGTGGCAGACCGGTATTTGGCAGTGGCTCCTGGGCGCCATCCTCATGATTGCCAACTGGCCCTACACGCTGCTTGTCATCCTGCCGACCAACAACAAGCTGATGGCAACCGATCCCGCCAGTGCCGATGCAGATACCCGCACTCGCGTTGAGCGGTGGGGGCGGCTGCATGCGGTGCGAACCATTTTCGGCTTCGCGGCGGCCCTTGTGTTTCTTTGGGCCTCGCTGCGATAGAGCATGATCCCGAAAAACCTGCCCCGGACGTGATCCGGCGTGCAAACCGGTTTTCGGATAAGCATGCCCTCGAGCTTGACCCGAGGGATCATGCTCAAAGTAAAAATCCAGACTTGATCCGATTCAATCTGATCAAGGTCTGGGCGCCGCGGCTCAGCTCGCCTCGGCGAGCAACGAGAGTTGCCGCTGCGGCGCCTCCTGCGCCATCCGGTCGGTGAGCGGGGTCGGATATTCGCCGGTAAAGCAATGGTCGGTGAATTGCGGGCGGGCCGGGTTGCGCGCCTTCTCACCCATGGCGCGATAGATGCCATCGACTGAGAGGAACTGCAGCGAGTCGGCGCCGATGAACTGGCGCATGCCTTCGAGATCGTGAGTGGCCGCGAGCAGCTTGTCCTTCTCCGGCGTGTCGATGCCGTAATAGTCCGGATGGGTGATCGGCGGCGAAGCGATGCGGAAATGGACTTCGCGCGCGCCGGCATCGCGCATCATCTGTACGATCTTCACCGAAGTCGTGCCGCGCACGATCGAATCGTCGATCAGCACGATGCGCTTGCCGGCCACCACGGCCCGATTGGCGCTGTGCTTGAGCCGCACGCCCAACTGACGGATGTGCTGGGTCGGCTCGATGAAGGTGCGTCCGACATAGTGGTTGCGGATAATGCCGAGTTCGTACGGGATGCCGGATTGCTGGGCGTAACCGATCGCCGCCGGAACGCCGGAATCGGGAACCGGGACGACCACATCGGCGGCAGCCGGCGCCTCGCGCGCAAGTTCGATGCCGGACGACTTGCGCACATCGTAGACGCTGCGCCCGCCGATGATGGAATCCGGCCGCGCGAAATAGATGTACTCGAAGATGCAGGGCCGCGGCGGCAAGCGCCCGAACGGCTTTTCCGAGTGCGCGCCATCCTCGTCGAAAATGACAACCTCGCCGTTTTCGATGTCGCGCACGTATTGGGCGCCGATGATGTCCAGCGCGCAGGTCTCCGAAGCGAGGATCGGGCAACCATCGAGCTTTCCCAAGACCAGCGGTCGGATGCCCAGCGGGTCGCGCGCGCCGACCAGCTTCTTGTTGGTGAGGCCGACGAAGGCATAGGAGCCTTCGAGCATCTGCAGGCCTTCGATCAAGCGGTCGACGAAGCGGTTGCGATGCGAGCGCGCCACCAGATGCAGAATCACCTCGGTATCGGTGGTGGACTGCATCATGGCGCCTTCGCGCACCAATTGGCGGCGAAGTGTAAGCCCGTTGGTGAGATTGCCATTATGGCCGATGGCAAAACCGCCGGCATTGAGCTCGGCAAACAGCGGCTGCACGTTGCGCAGAATAGTCTCGCCGGTGGTCGAATAGCGGACGTGGCCGACGGCGGTGGTACCGGGCAGCCGATCAATCACTTCCCGGCGGGAAAAGGCGTCGCCGACGAGCCCGAGCCGGCGCTCGGAGTGGAAGCGCTTGCCGTCGAAGGAGACGATGCCGGCGGCTTCCTGGCCGCGGTGCTGCAAGGCATGCAAGCCGAGCGCCGTGATGGCAGCGGCATCGGGGTGGCCGAAAATGCCGAACACCCCGCATTCTTCGCGCAGACGGTCGCCATCAAGGTCGAGGAGGGCAGGTTCTGTCATGGTCATTAGCCCTCCGGTCTCTTAAGCGTCGGCCGACTTGTCGGGCCGGGCCAGTGCTCCGTGCTGTTCCGGCGGCGTGGCGTCCGGCTCGCCGCCCTTATTGCCCTTGTACTTCAAATATAGGGCTTCGAGGTCGGGAGACATAGACCGCAGCCAGTCGGCGGTGTTGGCGAGGAAAACTTTCGATTTCGCTTCGGTGACCCATGTTGGCTGTGATTTTTCCGGCACCAGCCAATCGAAGAAGCCGAAGGCGACCACTACGATAATCAGCCCGCGGGCGAGGCCAAAAAGAAAGCCCATGGTGCGATCGAGCGCCCCGACACGGCTATCGAGCACCATGTCCGAAATGCGCACTGTGACGATCGAAACCAGGAGCAGGGTGACGAGGAACACGCCACCGATGACCGTCGCCTTGGCGATGATATCGCTGTTGAAGTAGGCGGTGGCAGCCGGCAGAAGCTTGCCGTAGGCATAAAGTGTCGCACCTGCCGCCAGCACCCAGGCTGCAATCGAGAGCACCTCGCGCATGAAGCCGCGGATCATCGCCAAGAGCCCGGAAATGAGCATCACCGCGATGAGGACGACGTCGAGGAGCGTAATGGGCATAATCGGTCGGTCCGCTCGCTAGTGTGGCGGTTCAGAAGTCCGCATTGCAGCGGACGCGATATGCGGAATTCTGAACCAAAGCCACACTAGATCAATACGTTGCCAGTGTCCCTTCGATTCCGAGGTTGGCAAACGAACGCACCGCACAATCATGCGAACTTCGGAATCGGGACACGAGATCTGCCTTGCCTGAGTGCCTCTTCCCCCTGCGGTCGGCGCGTGTATAGCCGGGCCGGGCGGCGCCGTCATCAACCTTCCGTTTCGCTTAACAAATCTATCATGACAAGGGGTGCGAACCCTCCGTCCCCGGCAAAAAGCAGCCGTTAACTTTACGAAAGCAAGTCTATCACGACACCCCGCCGTTATTCGGCAGCGATCCCGCGATCGCGCTCGATGCGGCGCGACTTATCCCCGCGTGCGGCGATCTCCGAGACGAGATTGAGCAGTGCGCCGACGGCGCTCAGCGACAGCGCCGGCTCGGAGGTCTCGGCGCGCGCCGCTTCGGGGACGATGGCGCGAGTGAAGCCGAGCTTTTGCGCCTCCTTCAGCCGCGCCGCGGTCTGCGCCACCGGCCGCACGGCGCCGGAAAGCGAGATTTCGCCGAAATAGACGGCTTCGGACGGGAGCGGCGCGCGGGCGAAGGAGGATACTAAAGCTGCGGCTGCGGCGAGATCGGCCGCAGGTTCTTGAATGCGCAGCCCACCGGCGACGTTGAGATAGACGTCGTGCCCCGACAGGCGGACGCCGCAATGGGCCTCCAGCACGGCGAGCACCATGGAGAGCCGATTCGGATCCCAGCCGACCACGGCCCGGCGCGGCGTGCCGAGCGCGGTAGGGGCGACCAGCGCCTGTATCTCCACGAGGAGCGGCCGTGTTCCCTCTATGCCTGCGAAAACCGCCGTGCCTGGGCTGCCGAGTTCACGCTCGGAAAGGAATAGCTCGGACGGGTTGGCGACTTCGCGCAGTCCGGTCCCGGTCATTTCGAACACGCCGATTTCGTCGGTCGGCCCGAAGCGGTTCTTGATGGCGCGCAGGATGCGGAATTGCTGCGATCCTTCGCCTTCGAAGGACAGCACGGCGTCGACCATGTGTTCAACGACGCGCGGGCCGGCAATCTGGCCGTCCTTGGTCACGTGACCGACCAGGATCACGGCAGCGCCGGTGCGTTTGGCGAAGCGAATGAGTTCGCCGGCCGATCCGCGCACCTGCGTGACCGTGCCGGGCGCCGCCTCGATGGTTTGCGTCCACATGGTCTGGATCGAGTCGATCACAAGCAGGCGGGGAATCGCGCCTTGTGAGAGCGTCGCCACGATGTCTTCGACGGATGTTTCGGCCGCAACCTCGACCGCGGCGTCGCCCAAACCGAGCCGCTCGGCGCGCAGCCGCACCTGCGCGACGGCTTCCTCACCAGAAATGTAGACGGCGCGGTGACGCTGGCGGGCAAACGAGGCGGCCACTTCGATCAGCAGCGTCGATTTGCCGATGCCAGGGTCGCCGCCAAGCAGCAATACCGAGCCGCGCACGAGACCGCCGCCGGCGACGCGGTCGAACTCGGCGATGCCGGAGGGCAGGCGCGGGGCCTCGTGCGTCTCGCCCTTGAGCGATTCCACGGCAAACAATCGGCCCTTGCGCGAGGGCCGCGCGCCCACCGCAGCGGCGCCTTCTTCCACCAGCGTGTTCCAGGCGCCGCAGGCGTCGCAACGCCCGGTCCAGCGTGCAGACGCCGCGCCGCAGCTCTGGCAGACGAAATTATTGACGCGCGCGGCCATCCTGGTGGTCCGATTCTAAATTCGCATCCGGGTTCGGCAGGCTCTTATGCGGATGTTAGAATCAAAAGGACCACTAGGAAAATATAAGTGCTGGTGCATGATCCGGAAAAGTGTGGAGCGGTTTTCCGAAAGGCATGCCCTCGGGCTTGACCCGGGGGATCATGCGCAAACAAAGAGCTAGTCTAAAGCGCGATGATGATTCAACCTCAAATCATCGCGCTTTAGTGGAGCTTTCGCATGCGGCGCCCGCTCAAGCGCCGCGGTAGACAATATGGCAACGCGGGCTCAGGCGGGTGAGGATCTCGTAGCCGATTGTCCCGGCGCTGGCGGCAACCTCGTCGATCGAAATTCCTTGGCCGATGAACGTGGCGACGCTGCCGCGGTGAACGGCGCCGTCGGGCAGATCCGTAACATCGATACAGATCAAATCCATCGAGATGCGGCCCACGAACGGACATCGTTTGCCGGCGATGACCGCGATGCCGTTGTTTTGGGCCGAATCGACGCCGCTTAACGCGCGCGCCAGCCCGTCCGCATAGCCGATCGCGGCGACCGCGAGGCGGGAGGGCCGTTTTGCCGTCCAACTCGCGCCGTAGCCGACAGTGCCGCCGCGATCGACTTTGCGGATTTGCAAAATGCGCCCGCTCAATTGGACGACGCTCTGCATCGGATTGGGCCGTCCCGGGACGGGATTGATGCCGTAAAGCGCGGCGCCCGGCCGCACCAGATCGCAACAGGCCGAATCGCCGAGAAAAATTCCCGACGAATTGGCGAGCGACGCAGGGACGCCGCGGAACAGCGAATGGATCTCTTTGAACAGCCGGATTTGCGACGCATTCAGCGGGTGATCGGGAATTTCGGCGCAGGCAAGATGGCTCATCAACAGCGTGAAGCCGTGATTGGCTGTTTGCACGCGCGGCGCGAGCGCAACGCCTTCCTCGACAGGGATGCCCAGCCTGTTCATGCCGGTGTCAACGTGAAGCGCCGCGCCCCCGCGCCAGTTGCGCTCTGCCACGAAGGCATCCCACTCCGCAAGCTCCGTCGTTGAGTTGATGACCGGCTGCGCCCCGATCTCGATGAAGCTCGAGCCCGCTTCGGGTGAAAAGCCATTGAGCACATAGATCACCGCGTCAGGCGCGTGCGCGCGCAGGCGCCGCGCTTCGGCAAGATCGGCGACGAAGAACGTCTTGCAGCCGGCTTGGACGAGTTTGGCGCCGACCGCTTCCAGGCCGAGACCATAGCCATTGGCCTTGACCACGGCTGCACATTCGGAAGTGTGGATCAGGCCGCAGAGCGCCTGCCAATTGGCGACGATGGCGTCGAGGTCGATCGTCAACGCACCGCCGGTCTCGAAGGCAGGCGATGGGCTGGTCGGTTCCGGCAATAGTTCCGCAAGCGCCATGGGAAGGCTTATGAACGGCGCCGCGACGGCGGTAAAGCGGGTATTGCCTGCGACTGGGCTTATTGTTGGAGCATGATCTTTTCCGAAAACCGGTATCCACTTTTCGGGATCATGCTCTAAAAGCTCGGCCGGTGCGCCGTATCGAGGCTGGCGAATCGCGTGACCGCGGCGTCGAATTGCAATTCCACGGTTCCCGTCGGACCGTGGCGCTGTTTGCCGATGATCACCTCGGCCTTGCCCTCGACGCGCTCGCCTTCGGCGAGCCACTCGGCGAACTTCTCCCGGTTCCCCTCCGAAGGTTTGCGCATCTGGTGATAATATTCTTCGCGGAACACGAACATCACGACGTCGGCGTCCTGCTCGATCGAGCCTGATTCACGCAAGTCGGAGAGCTGCGGACGTTTGTCCTCGCGGCCTTCGACTTGCCGCGACAATTGCGACAGCGCCAGGATCGGAACGGTCAGTTCCTTGGCCAAGGCCTTGAGCCGCGTGGTGATTTCGGTGATTTCTTGCACGCGGCTCTCGCTCGAGCGTTGGCTCGAGCCTTGCAGGAGTTGCAGATAATCGACCACGATAAGGTCGAGACCCTTCTGCCGCTTCAGCCGGCGCGCCCGTGCGGCCAATTGACCGATCGAGAGGCCACCGGTTTCGTCGACATAGAACGGCAGATTCTGCAATTCGATCGACATGTCCTTGATTTTCTCGAAATCGGACTCGTCGATGGCGCCGCGGCGGATCTTGTTGGATGGGATTCCGGTCTGCTCGGCAATGATGCGCGTCGCCAGCTGTTCGGCCGACATTTCCAGAGAGAAGAAGCCGACGATGCCGCCATTGACACTCGCCATGTGGCCATCAGCACGGAGCTCGCCAGCCCAGGACCTGGCGACGTTATAGGCAATGTTGGTGGCGAGCGCCGTCTTACCCATGCCCGGGCGGCCGGCGAGAATGATCAGATCGGAGGACTGCAAGCCGCCCATCCGCGTGTCGAGATCGGTCAGTCCGGTGGCCAAGCCGGAGAGGCCCCCATCACGCTGGTAAGCTTGCGCGGCCATGTCGACTGCGCTGGTCAGCGCTTGAGCGAAGCGCTGAAAGCCTGAATCGTAGCGTCCGGTCTCGGCGATTTCGTAAAGCTTGCGCTCGGCATCCTCGATATGGCTCGACGGCGAGGCATCGACGGGTGAGTCATAGGCGAGGTTGACCATATCCTCGCCGATCGTGATCAGATCGCGGCGAATCGAGAGGTCGTAGACGGTTCGGCCGTAATCCTCGGCGTTGATGATGGTCGTCGCCTCGGCGGCGAGCCGGGCCAGATATTGATTCACCGACAGGCCGGCGATGTCGAAATCCGCCGGCAAAAACGTTTTCAGCGTGACCGGAGTGGCGATTTTCCCGGCGCGGATTAATCCGCCGGTCAGCTCGAAAATGCGTTGATGGATCGGCTCGAAAAAGTGTTTCGGCTCGAGAAAATCAGAGACGCGGTAGAAGGCCTCGTTATTGACTAGAATCGCGCCGAGCAGCGCCTGCTCGGCCTCAATATTGTGGGGCGGGGTGCGGTGCGCCGGCTCCGCGGGAGTGGAGATTTGCCTGCGTGCGATCGAATCGATTTGAGCCATAATTCCGATCAAGAGATTCGCGTGTGGCCGATTTGCGATCGGCCGCTATTGGTTCGGCAAGTTTGCGTTCACTCAACATCGCGGATCACTCAACGATGCGAAGTTCCACGGCCTATGTCGTCCTCACGTCACGTAAACGGGGAGGCAAGGAGGGGAACCAAGCTACGCACGCGCTTTCGATAGTCCAATGGGGCGGTGCCGGGGAACATTCGTTTTTTGCTGTCCCCGATAATCACCGCGGCTGGTGACAGTGTTCCGGCTTTGCCGTTTTCACTTGACGGGCGGTCTCTCCGCATGCCCGTCTCCCTGCAGACTACTCGCCGGCCAGACGCAGCGGCGCCGGCTGACCGGCCTCGATGCCGCGCAAGCGTTGTTCCTCGCGGGCGATATAATCGCGGGTTGCCGGCGTGATGCCCTTGCGTTTGCTCATTTGGATTTGAAATACCACCATATCGCCGTCGCGGAACGACATTTCCGAAGACGCCAGGTAGAATTCCCACATCCGCACGAAGCGCTGATCGTAAAGGCGAACGACTTCGTCGCGGTGGGCGAGAAAACGCTCGCGCCAGGCCTTGAGCGTCTCGGCATAGTGCAGTTGCAGCACCTCAATGTCGGTAACGATCAACCGGGCGCGCTCGATGGCCGGCAGGATTTCCGACAGTGCCGGGATATAGCCGCCAGGGAAGATATATTTGGCAATCCAGGGATTGGTGATGCCCGGGCTGCTCTTGCGGCCAATGGAGTGCAGCAGCATCACGCCGTCGTCGGCGAGCAGACCCGCGCACTTGTCGAAGAAGGTGTTGTAAAAGCTGACGCCGACGTGCTCGAACATGCCCACCGAGACGATGCGGTCGAAGCTGCCGTCGACATCGCGGTAATCGATCAACCGGAATGTCGCCTCACGCGCTCGGCTCCGCTCGGCCGCCCGATTTTGCGCGCGCCGGAACTGCTCTTCGGAAAGGGTGATGCCGGTGGGTCGGGCGCCGCAGAATTCGGCAAGGTAGAGCGCAAGTCCGCCCCAGCCGCAGCCGATATCGAGCACGGTCGCGCCGGGTTTCACCAACAGCTTCGCCGCCAGATGGCGCTTCTTGGCAAGCTGCGCGTCATCGAGCGAGACATCGGGAGAATCGAAATAGGCGCAGCTATATTGCTGGTCGGCGTCGAGGAAGAGCGAATAGAGCCGGCCATCGAGGTCATAATGATGCGCCACGTTGCGCCGGGCGCGGGCGCGCGGATTGAAGTGCTGCAGCCGGCGAAACAGGTAGCGGATAAGCCGCGGCGGCCAGGCCCAGCGCGGCGAGGATCGCGAATCCTGCCGGAACAGGATTGCCAGCACCTCGGCAATCGAGCCGCGCTCGACGACGAAGGTACCGTCCATGTAGGTTTCACCGAGTTTGAGCTCGGGATCGAGTAAGACGGCGCGCTGGGCGCCTGCGTCGGTGAAGCGTGCGGCAACTTTCGGGCCGCTGCCGTCACCAAACGTGTAGACATTGCCCGCCGCAGTCGTGATCTTAAGGCACCCGCGGCGGATATACCGCCGTAAGAAGCCAACCAACAACCGTTCCACCGTCGCCTCCACACGCTACGTAAGTCGCTTGCGCAGGGTCCGACGATTGACGCTCTATTGCGCCTTGCGGCCGCTTCCGGCCGCTCCAATCGAGCCGCTGCGCCAGCAGGGTCTTTTTTGTTGCCGTGATTAAAACAAAATCCTGCTTGACCAGCAATGCGGCTGTAGCGTCCCTCCAGGGGCCTTTTGTCTCGCTCGCATCAGGTCTGCTTTAGGATAATGATGGCCCGGCCGGTAAAGAAGATCTGAGGAGGTCAGGGGTGGTCCGATCTGTCGCCCTCGCAACTGTCCTGTCGGCAGTGCTGGCTCCGCCGCTGGCGCATGCACAGGTCAATATCGATCAGGACAAGACGCCGGCGAGCATTTACCAGAGCGATTGCGCGGTTTGCCATAAGTCCGCGCGCGGATTGGCAAATGGCAGAGGAAGTTCGGCCCTCGCGAGTTTTCTGGCCGAGCATTACACGTCAAGCCAGCAGGAGGCGGCGGCGCTAGCCGCTTACGTGCTTGCGGGCGGGGGTGGGGCCGGGACGCCGGCGCCAGTGCGCGCCGACAACCCGAAGGCAGATCATGCGGCGGCGACCGACGAATCTCCGACTCACGAGGGCCGCCGACCGGTAAAACCCGAGGAAGAGCCCGCCGCAGGGGCTAAGCCGCCACGGCATCAGGTCGAGCGCGGCAAACCCGCAAAGCCCGAACGGACCGCCATCGCCGAGCCGGGCTCAGTCCATGGCGAGCGAAAGCTGCCGGCCGATCGGCACGGATCGGCCGCGCCGCCGGTGCAACATGGCCGGCTGAGACACGCTGATGTTCCGCAGCATGCTGATGCCCCGCCATCAATACCGAGCCCTGCGCCCGCACAGGTCGCGGCTGCGCCGAAACCCGCCGCTGCTCCGAAGCTGGATGTGAGCCCGCCGGCACCCGCGCCGAGTGCGGCTCCGGTTGTGCCGCCGCCGGAGAGCCCGCCGGCCGAGGCGTCGCCCACCTCGCGCGACAATATCCCCGACTGATCAGCTCGCGTTCTCGGCAGGATTCTCGGCAGAACTTGGCGGGGTGTCCTCGTCCTCTCGCGCGCGCCGCGATTCGGCCGCCTCCGGCTCGAAGAACGCCTCCGCCGCCAGCGCCGCAGCCTCGGCTTCGCTCGGCTCTTCGCGCAACTGCGTGACGTCTTCGCCGCGCGCGATACGCGCGGCCTCGTCGCTATTGCGGGCGACGATCACGGTAATCGAGGTCTCGATTTCCGGATGCAACGCAATCGGAACGCTGTGCTGGCCGATCGTCTTGATCGGCGCATTGATCGCGACCTGATTGCGGTTGACGGGAAAGCCCGCCTCGGTAATCAGGCGTACCAGATCGCGCGGCGATACCGAGCCGAATAGCTGACCCGATTCGGAGGCTTGCCGCAGCACCGTGAAGCTTTTTCCATTCAACTTGTCGGCGACGCCGGCAGCGTCATTTTTTAATGCCAGCGACCGCGCCTCGAGGTCGCTCTTCATGGATTCGAAGCGGGTCCGATTTTCCGCTGTGGCGCGCAAAGCCTTGCCGCGCGGCAGCAGGAAATTGCGGGCGAAGCCGTCCTTGACGCGGACGACGTCGCCCATATGGCCGAGCCTCGCGATACGTTCGAGCAGGATCACTTCCATGAGGTCCTCCTCGGCGGCTCAGCGGATCACATACGGCAACAGCCCGAGAAAGCGTGCGCGCTTGATCGCTTGCGCGAGTTCGCGTTGCTTCTTGGCTGATACCGCGGTGATGCGGCTGGGGACGATCTTGCCGCGTTCCGACACGAAACGCTGCAGCAGTTTGACGTCCTTGTAATCGATCTTCGGCGCATTGGCGCCGGAGAACGGGCAGCTCTTGCGGCGCCGGAAGAAGGGCCGGCGGCCACCGCCGGCTTGCGGAGACATGGCCATGATCAATCCTCCGTCCCAGCGTCGGACTCAGAATCTTCGCGCGGCCGCCGGTCTCGCGGACGATCGCCGCGGTCCCCACGGTCCCCGCGTTCGCCACGGTCTCCGCGATCACCACGATCGCCGCGATCACCACGGTCTCGATCGCCACGATCTCCGCGGCGATCGTCACGGTCGCGATCCCGTTCCGCCCGGCGCATCATCGCCGAAGGCCCAGCCTCGAGCTCGTCGACCCGGATGGTCAGGTAGCGCAGCACGTCCTCGTTGAGCCGTTCCAGCCGCTCGATCTCGTTGATCGCCGGCGCCGGCGCCTCGATGTTCATCAGCGTGAAATGCGCCTTGCGGTTCTTGCGCAGGCGATAGGAAAGCGATTTTACGCCCCAATATTCGGTCTTGGCGACCGTTCCGCCGAGGCCCTCGACGACGCCCTTCAACTGCGCGGTCAATTCCTCCACCTGCTGCGCGCTGGCGTCCTGGCGCGCAAGGTAGACGTGTTCGTAGAGCGGCATGATTGCCCTTCCTCACATTACGTGCTCGCAACCGGCGCCAAGCCCCTCGAACCCTTCGGGAAAGGCTCGAATGCTCTGAAGGCGGGGACACCGGACGCCGGACCCGAAGGTCCTACCGCGCTTATCGACGCATGCCTGTTCTGGAATGCGCGCTGGCGCGGCCGTCCGTTCAGCCCCCGGCCGGGATTGAGCGGAAGGCGGACATATACTCAGCCGGCGCGGAAACGCAAGCGGAACGGGGGGCCGTTTAGGGCGCCTTCATCTTGAGCGCCTGGACGCTGGCTGCGCAGGCCCCTGAATCATCTCGGCAAGGCGCACTGCAAGTTCGATCGCCTCGCGTATCTGCTTGGGGGTGCCGGTATCCTGCGACGGCGCAGAATGGCGCAGCTTCTGCACCCCGGCGAGCAGAGCTTCGAGACTTTGCTCCAAGAGTTTCTGCCGGAATGCCGGATCGCTGCGCGCTTTCGCAAGCTCGGCGTCGGTTACGGGCGCAAATGCCGTCATATATAGCTCGAACGATGGCTGGCGTTACCGCCGCTGAAGGCACGCGTTAACAGAGCTTAGCAATGCGGCCTTGTCGCTTTCTTACCGTTGCGCGAAGGAGCACCGCCGTTTCGCGGCTGGCTTGACAGGGCTGCGACGGCGGTATCTTTCGCCGCTTCCACGGGGCAGGTTATGGCAGTTGCATTCGTTTTTCCGGGTCAGGGGAGTCAAGCGGTCGGCATGGGTAAGCCGCTGGCCGACGCTTTTGCGCCGGCACGGCAGGTCTTCGAGGAAGTCGATGCAGCGCTCGGCGAGCGCTTAAGCGAAACCATTTGGAACGGGCCCGCCGACACGCTGATCCTGACGGAGAACGCGCAACCAGCCCTGATGGCGGTTTCGCTCGCCGTCATGCGGGTTCTCGAAGTCGAGGCGGGGCTCGATCTTTCCCGCGACGCCGCCTACGTTGCCGGCCATTCGCTCGGCGAATATTCGGCGCTCGCCGCCGCCGGCGCCCTCTCGATCGCCGATGCCGCGCGGCTCCTACGCGTGCGCGGCCGCGCCATGCAGAAGGCCGTGCCGGTCGGAGTGGGCGCCATGGCGGCT
>JASHVN010000544.1 GCA_030044555.1 Xanthobacteraceae bacterium
TTCGATGCTGCCGAAATCGCCCGCGGCGTGAGCGAATTATACGAGCCTTTGGCCGAAGAGAAGGGACTGGCGCTCAAAGTCGATGCGTCGGCGTCGGCGCCGGTACGCGGCAATCGGGAACTGGTGAGTCAGGCGTTGGCCAATCTCGTCGACAATGCCATCAAATATGCCACGCCGGATGGCCAGTTTAACGGCCATCCCGCAGAGATCGTGGTCAAGACAGGCAGTGAAGGCGAGCGCATCACGCTGTCGGTCGAGGATCGCGGACCGGGCATTCCCGAGGCCGATCGCGGGCGTGTGGTCGAGCGGTTCGTGCGGCTGGAAAAGAGCCGGTCGGAGCCGGGTTCCGGGCTGGGCTTGAGCCTTGCCTCGGCCATTGCGCGCCTGCACGGCGGGGAACTCAAACTTGAGGACAATCATCCCGGCCTGCGCAGCATCATTGCGCTGCCGCGCGCCGGGGCGGCGGTGCCCGGATGAAGCGGCCGGCCGTCGGAACAGGATCTGATTCAACGCCGACGCTGACATCCGACGAAGCAGCCCTGATCCGGCGGCTCAATGCCTCTCGTTCGCCGCCGCAGGGCGGCATCGGACTGCCGCTGGTTCCCAGGGAGCCGCTGGCGCGCGTGTCCGACTGGCTTGCCACCATTGCGGCCAGTCCGGCCGGCCAGAGCCTCAATGCGCTGATCGGCGAAAACCTTTCGCTTTCGCAGCTTGTCGGCGGCATCGCCGAAAGCGCGCCTTATCTGTGGGACCTCGTCATCAGCGATGCCGACCGTTTTCTGCGCTTGCTCCGTCACGATCCGGACGCGCAATTTGCATCGCTGCTCGGAGAGGCGCGCGATGCAGCGGCAGCGGCGCGCACGCCGGATGAGGTGATGCGCGTATTGCGCCGCATGAAGGCGGAGGGTGCGCTGCTGATCGCGCTTGCCGATCTCGGCGGGGCGTGGCCGGTTGAGCGCGTCACCCGCGCGCTCACCGATCTGGCCGACACCGCGCTCGGTGTTGCGGTCCGCTATCTCCTTGCTGACGCCGCGCGGCAGGGCAAGCTCGAACTTCCCGACCCTGAGAATCCCGAAGTCGGCTCCGGCTACATCGTCTTTGCCATGGGCAAGATGGGTGCCTACGAGCTCAACTTCTCGAGCGATATCGATCTGATGGTGTTTTTCGATCCGGCGGCTCCGGCGCAGCCGCCGGATTTGACGCCTTCTCCGTTCTATGTGCGTCTGACCCGCGAGCTGGTGAAACTCATGCAGCAGCGCACGGCGGACGGTTACGTCTTTCGCGTCGACCTGCGCCTGCGCCCGGACCCGTCCTCGACGCAAATCGCGATATCGACCGAGGCGGCGCTCGACTATTACGAAAGCCGCGGCCGCAACTGGGAGCGCGCGGCTTTGATCAAGGCGCGCGCCTGTGCTGGGGATATCGTCGCCGGCGAAAAGCTTTTACGCGATCTTACCCCCTTTGTTTGGCGCAAATATCTCGACTTTGCCACGATCGCCGACGTGCACGACATGAAGCGGCAGATCCACGCCTATCGCGGCCATGGCGAGATCGCCGTCGAGGGCCACAATATCAAGCTCGGCCGCGGCGGCATCCGCGAGATCGAGTTTTTCGCACAGACACAGCAGCTCATCGCCGGCGGCCGCCACGACGAACTGCGCGGCCGCGGCACCATCCCGACGCTTGCCGCGCTCGCGGCCGATGGCTGGATCGACGCCGACGCGCGTGACGAGTTGACGACGGCTTATGAGTTTCTGCGGCGCGTCGAGCACCGCCTGCAAATGATCGCCGACGAACAGACCCACTCGCTGCCGTCTGATGCAGAAGCGTCGGAAAAATTCGCCCGCTTCCTCGGTTATGCGAGTCGCGACGATTTCGCCCGCGAACTGCTGCAGCAATTGCGGGCAGTCGAGCGCCACTATGTCAGGCTGTTCGAGCGCGAGCCCACTTTCCTTGCCCGCCAGGAGAACCTGTCGTTCGCGACGCCGGAGCACGAGAGCGAGACCCTGGACCGGCTGGCGCAGCTCGGTTTCCGGCAGCCGCCCGCGGTTTTGGAAACGGTGCGCCGTTGGCAGGGGGCGGACTACCGCGCGCTGCGCGGTGAACAGGCGCGGTCGAACCTGGCCGAGCTTGTGCCGCTCATTATCGGCCAAGTTTCGCGCGCGCAAAATCCGGATTCCGCTTTCGCTGCTTTCGATCAATTCCTGAGCGGATTGCGGGCTGGCGGGCGCTTTCTTTCGCTGTTGCGCAGCAATCCGCAGATCATCGAATTCGTAGCCCTCATTGTCGGCGTTGCGCCGCGGCTCGCCGATACACTGGCGCACCATCCAAATTTGATCGACTTATTGATCGATCCGAGCTTTTTCGGCGCGCTGCCGGATGAAGATCGCCTGGCCAATGAGCTGAACCGGGCCATGGGCGGGGCGCGCCGCCCCGAAGAATTTCTCGACGCCATCCGTCAGTTCGGTCAGGAGCATATGTTCCTGATCGGTGCACGGATCCTTTCCGGTTCGGTTTCGGCCGAGCAGGCGGGCGACGTCTTTGCCCGGCTGGCCGAGGTTCTTGTCCGTGCGGTGCACGCCAAAGTGCAAGAGGACTTCGCGCAAGCGCATGGCCGCATCACCGGGGAGCAGACTGCAATTCTCGCGCTCGGCCGGCTCGGCGCCCGCGAAATGACTGCAGCCTCCGACCTCGATCTTATCGTCATCTACGATTTTGACCAAAATCATCCAAACTCCGACGGCGAACGGCCGCTTTACGGCGCACAATATTTTGCCCGTCTTACGCAGCGTCTGATCAGCGCGCTCACCGCGCGGACCAATTACGGCGTGCTCTATCCCGTCGATATGCGGCTTCGCCCTTCGGGCCGTTCGGGTCCGCTGGCCACCCAAATCGACGGGTTTTTAAATTATCAGGAGCGCGAGGCGTGGACCTGGGAGCACATGGCGCTTACCCGCGCCCGTGTCATTTCAGGGCCGTCGGAGTTTGCCGCCCGTATCGAGGCCGTTATCCGCGAAGTCCTTTGCCGCACTCGGGACGCTGCCGCCATTGCCGGCGACGTCATCGAGATGCGTGCGGCGATCGCCAAGGAAAAAGGCGATTCCGATCCGTGGGATCTCAAATACGCAGCCGGCGCGCTCGTCGACATCGAATTCATCGCCCAATATCTCCAGCTCGTGCATGCTGCCGTCCTGCCGGACATTCTGGATATTTCGACGGCGCGGACGCTGGAAAAAGCCGAACGTCTCGGCGTGCTGAAACCCGAAGATGCGGCGGTATTGCGGCCCGCCGTGACGTTGTTTCACAACCTCGTGCAAATTCTCCGCCTTTGCCTGCCGGGAAAGTTCGATCCCGCTTCTGCCAGCGCCGGTGTTCACGACCTGCTTGCGCGTGCTGCCGACCTGCCGGATTTTCACGCCCTGCAGGCGCACGTCGCCGATACCCAGCAAAAGGTGCGCGAGTGTTTCGTGCAGATCTTGGGCAGAGTACCGAAGAGTGAAAGGCCCGGGCGGTAAAGTTGTTGGTTGCGGCCGCGTGCGGGCGCGGATCGTGTGATGTTCCGCGTTTCGATGCAGCGTACCGGCGAGGAGCGCATCTTCGCGCAGCGGTCTTGCTCACCGAGAGTTCGTCGCTAAGCTGCCGCCTGCTCGTGCGGGCGGTCCGGCGCCCTCGCTTCAAGCGGCAGGCGCACAACGACCATCGTGCCCCTGCCAAGCGTCGAGCGAATGCGCATCTGGCCGTGATGCAGCTCGATCAGCGACTTGGCGATGGCAAGACCCAATCCGGAGCCCTGATGCCGCTTGGTCAATTGGCTTTCCACCTGCTCGAACGGGCGGCCGAGCTTATTGAGGGCATCCTTCGGAATGCCGATGCCGTTATCGGTGATGGCAATCGTGAGCCTGCCGCCGCGCACGCGGCCTTCCACCGTCACGGTGCCGTCCTCGGGCGTGAATTTTACGGCATTGGAGAGGAGATTGAGCGCGATCTGCTTGAGCGCGCGGCGGTCGGCCTCGAGATGGATGGCGGGCGCGATATCCGCCTTGAGCACGAGATGCTTTTCGTTGGCGCGAGCTGACACGACGCGCAGACAGTCGGCGAGAACCGGATCGAGATCGACATCTTCCAGCGCCAACTGGATGCCGCCGGCTTCGATCTTCGACATGTCGAGAATATCGTTGATGACATCGAGCAGATACTGGCCGCTTTGGCGAATATCGCGGGAATACTCGTTGTACTTCTCGGCGCCGAGCGGTCCGAACATCGCCGTTTCCATGATTTCGGAGAAGCCGATGATGGCGTTGAGCGGGGTGCGCAGCTCGTGGCTCATATTGGCCAGAAATTTCGACTTTGCCTGATTGGCCTCTTCGGCGCGCGTCTTTTCTTCGGCGTATTTTTCGGCAAGATCGGCAAGCTGGTCAGCCTGCAATTCCAGCGCCTGCTGAGACTTGCGTAAATCGTCGATGGTGGCGACGCGGCGCTTTTCGCCATCGACCAGTTTCTGTTCGTGCAGCTTAATCTTGGTGATGTCGGTGCCGACCGAGACGTAGCCGCCGTCCTTGGTGCGCCGCTCGCTGATGTTCATCCAGCGGCCGTCGTCGAGCTGGGCTTCGAAAGTGCGCGCCCCGGGCGGCTGGCCTTCATCGTTGGCCACAGTGATGCGGATGACCGGCTTCCGTCCTCTGGCGACCACCGTCTCGTAGGGCGTGCCGGCAACCACGGCTTCGTCGGGCAGATGATGCAGCGCCTGAAAGTTCGAATTGCACAGCACCAGGCGATTATCGGCATCCCATAGCACGAAGGCTTCGGGAATGGTTTCAATGGCGTCGCGCAGGCGCAGATCGGCGGCGGCCGTCTTCTCGACGAGGCTTTTCTGCTCGGTAATGTCGACGGCGATGCCGATCAGGTGGAGGCCAGCCTCGCCGTCCTGGCGCGCTAATTCACAGCGCGCCCGCAGCCACAGCCAGTGACCATTGGCGTGGCGCATGCGGAAGGCGTGATCGAACGATTGCACTCTGGCGTCGGCGAGCTGCGTGGCCAGGTCGTAAAGATTGATATCGTCGGCATGAACGAGCGCATCGACCTCGCCGAAGTTGAGCAGATCGTCTTTCTGCGGCAGGCCGAGAATGTCGAACATCGAATGCGACCAGAACACGCGGCCGCGGGAGAGGTCCCAATCCCAAAGCCCGCAGCGGCCGCGGTTGAGCGCGGTGTCGATGCGGCTGTGTACCGTGTCATGGATCAGGTCGGCCTCGCGCGCGCGCGTCGCTTGCCAGTGGAAGGCGAAGCCGAGAATGAGCACCACGAAGCCCGTGGTGGCCGCAAGCGTGATGGTAAGCGCCGTGGTTGATCGCCACTCGGTCAGCGCGTCGTCGAGGGGCTGCAGCACGGCCAGCATGCCGAGCGGATTTTTCAAGGGCCGCACCGAGGCCAAGGCGGTTCGCCCGTCGGGCAGCGCGATCGGCATCGTGTGCGCGTCGGCGCCTAACGTGGTCAGCCCCTGCCCGGGGCCGAGCACGTCAAGAATGGGGCGTCCGTGCAGCGACTCGTCGTCCGGTATGCTGGCGATGATGGTGCCATCGCCGCCGGCGATGAGGACGCGACGGCCAGCGCCCGTCGCCCAGCCCGGCAATGCGCGCAGAAGCATGTCCGCGGTGCGGGGGAAGGGGAGTTTGCCAGCGCCGGCCGGACCATCGAGCTGGATCGCCATCTGATCGGCGAGCGCCTCGAGGGTCCCCGCCGCCTCGGCGACGACCTGCCGGCGGTGGTCGAGCACCTGGACGGCGGCGCCGATGCAGATCGTCAGCATGAAGGCGACGATGAGAACCGGCACGGCGCGCCGCAGCAGCGGCTCGGCGCTCAGCAGCCGCCGGTACGCGGGATTGGCAATTGCCTGTGCCAAGCCCTTGATAGAGTCGGAACGTAAAGACGCACTCGCCGCCTCGGCGCGTGCCATCGCCTGCCTCCGTTCGGACGGTCCCCGCAACCATCATGTCCGGAAGGATGTGCCGCATCTCCTCCGAATCATGCTGATAAGAATCGATGCGCGAGGTTTTGTCGAGAGTCCTGAACCAATAATTTTTTATGAACGCGCAAAGTTTGTTTGCGCCAGCCGGAAACCGCCGTGATGAGGAGCGCTGCGCGCCCGTCAGTTCTTCGCCAGCGTGCGGGCGACGATATCGGCGACATCGCGCGACAGGGCGGCGGTGGCGGCGACGCGACGCAACGTGGCTTCGGCGCGGCCGCGGCGGCCCGCTTCGAGCGCGCGCCAGGAGCGAAACGCGCCCATGAGTCGCGCTGCGACTTGCGGATTCTTCGGATCGAGCGCGATCACGATGTCGGCCACAAAGTCGTAGCCGGCGCCGTCTGGACGATTGAACTGAGTGTGGTTGGCCTGTGCGAACGAGCCGATGAGCGCGCGCACGCGGTTGGGATTGGCCATCGAGAACGCACGATGGCCGGTCAGGGCGAGCACCCGATCGAGCGTCGCGCGTTCAGGGATCGACGCCTGCAACGCCAGCCATTTGTCGATGATCAGCGGATCGTCGGCATAGCGGGTATAAAAATCTTCCAGCGCCGTCGCGCGCTCGGGCCGGTCGTGCAGCGCCAGCGTTGCGAGCGCCGCCATGCGGTCGGTCATGTTGTCGGCGTCTTTGTACTGGGCGAACGCGCGCGCGATGGCTTCGCCGCGTTCGGTGACCGCCATGAAGTCGAGACAAGCGTTCTTGAGCGCGCGCCGGCCGGCGCTTGCCGCGTCGGGACGGAACGGGCCCGGCGTGATCATCCGCTCGTACGTCTTCGCGAGCGCGTCGCCGTGATGGAGCCCGATCGCTGTGCGCAGCCTGCGTTGCGCGCCAAAGATGGAATCGGGGTCGACATCGCGGCCGATCTCGCGCGCGATATCGGCTTCGCTCGGCGGCGCAAGAGTCAACGCGATGAAGGCCGGCTCGAGCTTTTCGTCGGCCAGAATCTGGCCCAGCGCCTCCAGCAAACCCTGGTCCTCGCGCGCCGGTGAACCAGCGCGCAGCGCCGCGACGTTCTGCGTCAACAACGACATCGCCAGCGTCTGCACCGCCTGCCAGCGATTGAACGGATCGGGATCGTGCGCGGCGAGGTAGCGAAGATCGTCCGGCTCGATCGGCAATGACAATTTGATCGGCGCGGAAAATCCGCGGTTGAGCGAAGGAATCGGCCGTTCCCCAAGGCCGGTAAACACAAAGGTCTGGCTCGGTCGCGTCAGCTCGATCACGCCGCGGTCGAGCGGGCGGCCATCGATCGCAAGCGGCAGATCGTCGCCGTTTTTACCGACCAGCCCAAGCGCGAGCGGGATCACCATCGGCTCCTTGCGCGGTTGACCGGGCGTGGGCGGGACGGTCTGCGCGATATCGAGCCGGTAGGTTTTCGCCCGCGCATCATAGTGCGGGGTGACCACGACGTCCGGCGTGCCGGCCTGCGAATACCAGCGCATGAACTGCGAAAAATCGCGCCCGCTCACATCCGCAAAGCATTGCACGAATTGCTCGACG
>JASHVN010000545.1 GCA_030044555.1 Xanthobacteraceae bacterium
CCAAGCTCCCAGACGCCTTCGGTCAGCGCCGACGCTTTGGTCACCTCGACTTCGGCACGGCCAAATTCGCGGTGATGGCCGCCTTCCACCTTGCCGCCGAGCTGGGCCGCCATGGCCTGCTCGCCGTAGCAGATGCCGAGCACCGGCACGCCGGCCTGATAGATCGCCGATGGCGCCAGCGGCGCATTCTTATCGAGCACCGAGGCCGGGCCGCCGGAAAGAATGACGCCCTTGGGCTTCATCTCGGCAAACGCCACTTCCGCCTTCGCAAACGGCACGATCTCGCAATAGACGCGCTCCTCGCGCACGCGCCGCGCGATCAGCTGCGTCACCTGCGAGCCGAAATCGACGATGAGGATTTTGTCGTGAGTCGCCATGGAGGGTTTTACCCCCTCTTGCTGCCGAAGTCATGCCGTGCGGCGGATGAGGCTTGTGAAGAACCCGTCGGTATCGGTCCGGCGCGGCGTCATCAGCAAGCCTTCGCCGGAGATAAGCGCGGCACGGGTGAAAAGGTAGGCGCGCTCGCCAAGCATTTGCGCCATTTCCGCGGGCTTTTCCAGTGAAAAACCGGGATTGCGCGCGACAAAGGCTGTGACCTGATCGTTGTTTTCCTCGGCCAGCACCGAACAGGTGATGTAGGCGATGCGGCCGCCGCGCTTGACCAGCGTGGCGGCGCGATCGAGCAGCTCGGCCTGCTGGGTGAGCCGTTCGGCGAGCGCGCCCGGGCGCACGCGCCACTTGGCGTCGGGGTTGCGCCGCCAGGTGCCGGTGCCGGTGCAGGGCGCATCGATGAGCACCAGGTCGGCACGGCCGGCGAGATCGGCGACCGCATCGGCTTCGCCACGCGGCGTGCGCACCTGGATATTGCGCGCGCCGGCCCGCGCGATGCGCTCATGGATCGGCACGAGCTGACGCTTGTCGATGTCGGTGGCGTAAATCTGGCCGCGATTCTCCATGGCGGCGGCAAGCGCCAGCGTCTTTCCGCCGGCGCCCGCCGCCAGATCGATGACCTGCTCGCCGGGCCTGACGCCGGCAAACAGCGCGGCCAGCTGCGAGCCTTCATCCTGGATTTCGATCTCGCCCTTACGGTACGGCGGCTCGGCGTGAATCGCCGGACTCTTCGCATCCGCCGACAACCAGATGCGCACGCCAAAAGGCGACCATCGCGTCGGCTCGGCGGCAAGATGCGCGAGCTTGGGCAGAATTTCCTCGCGCTCGGCATTGAGCGTGTTGACGCGCAGATCGAGCGGCGCGCGCGTGGCAAGCGCGGCGCCCTCGGCGGCGCGCGCGTCGCCAAACATGCGGGTAAAATGCGGATCGAGCCAATTGGGGTAATCGCCCGCGACTGCAGGCGGCGCGTTGGCGAGCGAATGCGATGCCAGCGCGGTGCGTTCCGCGTCGGTGAGCGGCGCGGGGGCAAAGCGCGCGCCACTGCACAAAGCTGCGATCGCCTCAACATCGAGGCCGCGTTCGCGCCGCAGCATGCCGATAAGGGCGGCGCGCGGGGTCGCCGCGTCCATCAGCCACGCCGACGAGGCTTTGCGGCGGAGCGCGTCATAGACCTGGCCGGAGATTGCGGCGCGGTCGGATGAGCCGGCAAAACGGTGAGAAAGGCCCCAATCCTTGAGCGCATCCGCTGCCGGCCGTCGCCTTGTTTCGATGTCGGCAAAAACCTCGATGGCGGCGGACAATCGAGCGGCAGGCGTCATGCATGCGCCTCGTGCGCGGCCGCGGCCGATTCCCTGGCGTTATTTCTTGCCGCGTTTGACGGCTTTGGCGCGCTCGGCTGCCGGAGTTTCATGACGCCGCACCTGCTTCCGCAAATCCTGGATCGCCTCGGCCAAATCGTGCACATGAATGCCTTTCGGGCAACCGCCGGCGCGCACGCTCTTCAACATGCGCTGCAACAAGTCGTCGTCGTGCTCGTCGCGATAAGGCTTGAGGTCGAGATCCTTCGGCACCTTGGTCAATCGCTCGTCGCCGATGCGCTTGACGTATTTCTGCATGAAACGGTCGTAGGCGTGCCACTCGACGCCGGCCGCGCGCACCGCGGCCTCCTCGGCGCGCGTGGCGATCTGGTGCGCATGCAGATAATGCAGATTAAGCTGGTCGATCAGCGTCTTTTCAACTTCTTCATGCAGGATGAGAAAACGGTCGGTCTCGATCGTGCGCCGGCGAAATTTGAACGACTTCGGCATGTGCCGGTCGATGTAAATGATCTTGCCGTCGAGGCTGTAGCCGGCGAGATAAGGAATATCGTGGTTGCGGTCGAGCTTCTTGACCCGACGCACCACCGCGTCGAGCGCCCGCTCCATCATCAGGCTCGACACGTACCATTCCGGCAGCTTCAGCTTCTCGTGCGGCGCGGTCGGATGACAAATGTCGAGCGGCATGTTCACACCCAGGGGCTGGTCAGCACTTCGATAATGTAAATCGCCCAATTCAGGAGAAGGGCAACGGCTGCAACTCCATACAGCGACCCGCGAAGGCGCACCACATTGCTGGTCACGTGAACATACGCGTGAAGTAAACGAAAGATGACGAAAATCCACGCCAGAACAACAAAAATCAAGCCGGCCTTGTGGGTCACAAAGGCAAGAATGGTGAGGACATAAAACAGCACCGGAAGCTCGAACTGATTGGCAAACGAATTGGCGACCTGCGTCGTGCGCGCCGGCCACCTCTGCTCGCGCAGCGCGACATCCTGCGGCCGCACGTCACCGGCAGAAAAATTGCGCGTCCGCAACCCTGCCATCGCCATCCAGAGCACGAAGGTCAGAGCCACCTCAACGAACAAAGGCAGCAGGACTGCTTGAAGCGACATAGGCGTTCCCCCCGGGCTGACCCCGCCGTCCTATCACGGCAGCGATCCTGTCGCCATTGCGATGGAGTCAGAGCTTGACGCTGATCGCGGTCTCGCCGCTCTCGTCGACGAGCGCGCTGCGCCAGGATTTGCCGTCAAACAGCGCCTTGCGCACGGCATCGGGCGTGGAGCGATGGTTCAGGTTGGCGGTAATGAGCGTGCCGCCGGTGCGCAGAAGCCCGCGCAAGGCCGTATGCAGCCCGGGCGACGGCGCCTGGCCATCGAAGAAGGCGACGTCGTAACCGGGATCGAGCGTCGGCAGGACAGCGGCGAAGTCACCCTCATGCACGGTGATGCGATGATCCATGGCGGCGGCGGCAATGTGTTCGCGGGCGAGCCGCACATGCTCGCCATCGCGCTCGATGGTATCGACGGTGGCATCAAGCGCGCCCGACGCAAAGGAGAGCGCCGTGTAGCCGAGCGCCGTGCCCAGCTCCAGGATGCGGCGCGCGTCGGCCGCCGCTGCCAACGCTGCGAGCAGCGGACCATTGTCGTAAGGATAGGCGCCACAGCCATGACGCGCGCGATGGGCGTTGGTCGCGGTACGGATTTTGGCAAATGGATCAGGCGCCGCACCACTCATGGCGAGACCTATGTCCGGCTCGGATAATTCGGGCTCTCGCGCGTGATGGTCACGTCGTGGACGTGGCTTTCGCGCAAGGCCGCGCTGGAGATGCGCACGAATTCCGCTTTGGCGTGGAAATCCGCGAGGTTCTTGCCGCCCACATAGCCCATGGCGGCGCGCAAGCCGCCGGCCAATTGGTGCAGCACATTGGCGACCGGCCCCTTATAGGGCACCTGCCCTTCGATGCCTTCCGGCACCAGCTTGAGCGCATCCTTGATCTCTTGCTGGAAATAGCGATCGGCCGAGCCGCGCGCCATGGCGCTCACCGAGCCCATGCCGCGGTAGCTCTTGTAGGAACGGCCTTGATAGAGAAAGACCTCGCCCGGAGTCTCGTCGGTGCCGGCGAGCAGCGAGCCGATCATGACGCAATCGGCGCCGGCGGCGATCGCCTTGGCGAGATCGCCGGAATATTTGATGCCGCCGTCGGCGATCACCGGCGTGTTGGCCTTCTGCGCCTCTTCGACCGTCTCCAGGATCGCCGTCAGCTGCGGCATGCCGACGCCGGCGACAATGCGCGTGGTGCAGATCGAGCCTGGCCCGATTCCGACCTTGATAGCGTCGGCACCGGCATCGATCAGCGCCTTGGCGCCTTCGGCCGTGGCGATGTTGCCGGCGACCACCTGCACGGCGTTCGATAGCCGCTTGATACGGGTCACCGCTTCGAGCACGCGCGTGGAATGGCCGTGGGCCGTGTCGACCACGACCAGATCGACGCCGGCATCGATCAGGGCCTCGCTGCGGGCGAAGCCGGCCTCGCCGACGCTTGTCGCGGCGGCAACGCGCAACCGGCCCTGCTCGTCTTTGCAGGCTATAGGATGCGCCACCGCTTTCTCGATGTCCTTGACGGTAATGAGGCCGACGCAGCGATAATCGGCATCGACCACCAACAGCTTCTCGATGCGGTGCTGATGCAGAAGGCGCTTGGCCTCGTCCTGGCTGACACCTTCGCGCACCGTGATCAGCCGCTCCTTGGTCATCAGCTCAGAAATTCTCTGCTGCTTGTCGGTGGCGAACCTCACGTCGCGGTTGGTGAGGATGCCGACGAGCTTGCCGGCGCGGCCCTTGCCGCCGCCCTCGACCACGGGGATGCCGGAAATGCGGTGCTCCTGCATCAGCGCCAGCGCATCGGCGAGCGTTGCGTCGGGCTGGATGGTCACCGGGTTCACCACCATGCCGGATTCGAACTTCTTGACCTGCCGCACCTGCGCCGCCTGCAGCGTCGGCTCGAGATTGCGGTGAATAACGCCGATGCCGCCCGACTGCGCCATGGCGATCGCCATGTGCGCTTCGGTCACAGTGTCCATGGCCGAGGCCACGATCGGGATATTGAGAGAGACAGTCCGCGTGATGCGCGAGCGGATGTCGACGTCGGACGGCAAAACGTCCGACAGGCCGGGCTTCAACAGCACATCGTCGAAGGTATATGCTTCGGGGGGTAAGTCTTTCGCAGTCAATGCCATTGCCAACTCCGCATGGCCCCTAAATGGGGGGCCGGCGCATCGGGTAAAAGCAGCCGGGCCGAGTGGATATTGTATCCCCTCGCCGAATCAGCGGCACGCTTTTAGGTTGGCGCCGGTCGATAGCACGCCTTGGCCACAATGAACAGGCCCAAAGAGGCGAAAGTGGAGGAAAGATCGTGAGGACAGGTCTCAATCCAGATCTCAATCGCCATCCGGGTCTCAATCGTCGTCGATTCGGCCTCGGCGCACTGGCAACGGCCACGGCGCTGGCGAGCGCCGGCCGGCCGCGCCCGGCGAAGGCCGCGCCTGTGCGTATTCGGGTCGGCTGGGTAGTGGTGCCGGCTTCCTCCGCGCCTCTGGTGCTGGCGAAAAAGGAGTTGCTCGCGAATTTCGGCAAGTCCTATGTGGCCGAGGCCGCGCATTTCGAGGGCACACCGCCGGTCATTACCGCGCTCGCGGCCGGCGAACTGGACATCGGACCGCTGGCCTTTTCCTCGTTCGCGCTGGCCGTCCAGAACGCGCATCTCGACGATCTGCGGGTGATCTGCGACGAGGTCCAGGACGGCGTGCCCGGTCACGGCACCAATCAATTCATGGTGCTCAAGGACGGCCCGATCAAAAAAGTCTCCGACCTCAAGGGCAAGGTGCTCGCCACCAATGTGGAAGGCAGCGCCGTCGACATTGCCATGCGGGCCATGCTCAAGCGCAGCGGCTTGGAAGCCAACAAGGACTACACCATCATCGAGGCACCGTTCCCGGCGATGCGGGCGATGCTGGCGGAGAAGAAAGCCGATTTGATCAGCGCCGTGCCGCCGTTCTCGCTCGATCCGAACTTGACCGCGATTGCCGATACCTTGTTCACGCAAAAGGACGCGTTCGGCATCACACAGCTGACGATGTGGACGGCGCGCACCGGCTTTATTCAAAATAACCGCGCGGCTTTGGTGGATTTTCTGGAAGACGTGGTGCGCGCGATCCGCTGGTACACCGATCCGAAGAATCACGAAGAAGCGGTCGCCATCGTCGCCCACTTGAACAAAGCGCCTCCAGCGCGCATGGAGTGGGCTTTCGGGCCGCGCGATCAATTTCGCGATCCCAACGGGATGCCCAATCTCACGGCGCTGCAGAGCAACCTGCAATTGCAGAAGCAGGTCGGCCTGCTGAACGAAGACATCGACGTGAAGAAATATTCCGACCTGAGCATGGTCGCGGAAGCGGCCAAGCGGCTCGGGTAAATACGCCGCTCCAGGTGCGGATGAACGGCTCGTATTGGGCCGATGACACATTGGGAAAGTTGTCCGCCAGGAGGTATCCACTTTTCGGGATCATGCTCTAGATTCGACGCATGCGAGACTCGTTCCTTCGGCGCGCTGGGAATTTGCGATGGCTCTCCGTCGCTGCGCTCCTGGTGCTTACGACCTGCGCCGCGAAGGCCCAGGAGGCGGGCGATCAGCACCGCTGCACCGGCGAATGGCGCGCCACGCCGGCGCAGCGGGTGGCGTCCTGCACAGCGTTGATCGCGTCTGGCCGCTACCAGGGGGTCAATCTCGCCATCCTGCACGACAATCGCGGCATGGCGCGGCGCGCGGAGGGTGACCTCGCCGGCGCGCTTAAGGATTTTTCCGCGGCCATCAGCCTCGATGCGAGCTCTGCGCTGGCCTTCGCCCATCGCGGCAGCGTGCGCTTGGCCCAACGCGATTATGACGGCGCCATCGCTGATTTTAGCCAGGCGATCAGACTCAATCCGACCGATGCTGTCGTTTTCACGAACCGTGGCAATGCGTATGCGCAGAAGGCCAATTACGACCGCGCCATCGAAGATTACAACCAGGCGATCCGGCTTGCGCCGAATTATACCGCCGCTTTCTTCAGCCGCGCGCTGGCCTTGCGGCGCAAGGGTGAGTTTGATGCGGCGATTGCCGATTATGGCCAGGTGATCCGGCTCGATGCCAGGGACGCCTCGGCCTACAACGATCGCGGCGTCGCCTGGCTCAGCAAGGGCGATGTCGAGCGCGCCATCGCCGATTATACGCAAGCGATCCGCCTCGACCCCAATCTGGCCGCCGCCTACAGCAATCGCGGCAATGCCAGGCGCAGCGCGGGCGATGTTGCGGGCGCGACCGCCGATTTCGACCGCGCCGTAGAACTTTCAAAATCCGCTTTTGCTTACGACAATCGCGGCCTTGTCTTTTATCAGCAAAAGGATGACCAGCGCGCCATTGCCGATTTTTCTTCCGCTATCCGCGTCGCTCCAAACAACGCGCAGGTCTATGAGCATCGCGGCAATGCCTATGACAATAGCGGCAACGACAAGGCGGCGACGGCGGATTATGACGCCGCCTTGCGTCTCGATCCGAACAACGCCTGGCTTTACTACGATCGCGGCATCGCCGACCGCCGCATTGGCAGGCTCGATGCCGCCATCGCCGATCTGAGTGCGGCGATCCGCCTCAATCCGCAAATCGCGGCAGCTTACAACGAGCGCGGCTATGCGCTCTATCAGCAGCACAAGCTCGATGCCGCCATCGCCGATTACGGCCAGGCGATCGGGCTCGATGCCAAATTTTCCGTCGCCTACGTCAATCGCGGCAATGCTTTCGACGACAAAGGCGACACCGGCCGTGCTGTCGCCGACTACACTGCGGCGCTCGCCATCGACCCGAACGACGCGGCGGCCTACTACAATCGCGGTCTGGCGCGGCGGCGCAGTGGCGATCTCGACAGCGCCATCGCCGACTTCGACCAGGCGATCAGGCTGAAACCGACGGCTGACGCCTACGACCAGCGCGGCAGCGCGCTTGCCGCCAAGGGCGAATACGCCCAGGCGATCGCCGATTTGAACAAGGCTATCGGGCTCGACCCGCAGGCGGCCGCCCCCTACATCGACCGCGGCTACGCCAAACGCGAACAGCTCGACCTTGCCGGCGCCATTGCCGATTATGATCAGGCGGTTGTGCTTTCGCCCAATGACGCGCGCGCCTATTACAGCCGCGCCTGGGCGCGCTACCTTGACGGGGACGAATCCGGCGCCCTTGCCGATATCGAGCGAACGCTCGCGCTCGACTCGCATTCGGCGAGCGCCCTTGCTACACGCGGGCTGCTGCGCGAGCACCGCGGCGATACGGCCGGCGCCATCGCCGACTTCCGTCAGGCGCTCAAGCTCGACCCCACCTTCCAACTGCCCGCCGAGGGCTTGCAGCGGCTCCAAGCCAGTGCCACCAAGAAATAAGCCAACAACCAACGAGCCAAGAAGAAGCCTGTAGATCGCCGCCAATGCCCTCGGACCAGGACGGCCGCACCGCGCCGCTGATCGTCGCCGTCTCGCTGTTCATGGAAAACATGGACTCGACGGTGATCGCCACCTCACTGCCGGCGATCGCCCGCGACATCGGCACCAACCCGCTGGCATTGAAGCTCGCGGTCACCTCCTACTTGCTGTCGCTCGCCATCTTCATCCCGGCGAGCGGCTGGACCGCCGACCGCTTCGGCGCCCGCAACGTCTTTCGCGCGGCGATCGGGGTCTTCGTGCTCGGCTCGATCGGCTGCGCGCTGTCGCACTCGCTCGAGGACTTCGTCATGGCGCGCATCTTCCAGGGCATTGGCGGCGCGATGATGACTCCCGTCGGCCGCCTCATCGTGGTGCGCAGCATCGACAAGCAGCGTCTGCTCAACGCCATGTCGCTTTTAACCATTCCGGCGCTGATCGGCCCAATCTGCGGACCGCCGCTTGGCGGCTTCATCACCACCTACGCGACGTGGCACTGGATCTTCATCATCAACGTGCCGATCGGGCTTCTCGGCATTGCGCTGGCGACCCGCTTCATTCCCGACGTTCGCACCGAATACCCCTACCCGTTCGACCTCACCGGATTCATTCTGTCAGGACTGGCGATCGGCGGGCTCGCCTTCGGCCTTTCGGTCGCCGGGCTTGAGTTCCTGCCGGACAGCGTCGTCGCGGCGCTGCTCGGGGTCGGCGCCGTCTCGGGGATCATCTATGTCATTTATGCGCGACGCGCCGCCGCCCCGATTCTCGATCTCAAACTGCTTAAACTGACGAGCTTCCGCGCCAGCATCTTCGGCGGCTTCATGTTCCGGCTCGGCGTCGGCGCCATGCCGTTTCTGCTGCCGCTCCTGCTGCAAGTCGGCTTCGGCCTGTCGCCCTTTCAATCGGGGCTGATCACCTTCACCAGCGCGCTCGGCTCCATGTTCATGAAGGCCGCGGCCACGTTCATACTCAAACGCCTCGGCTATCGTAATGTGCTGGTTTACAACAGCCTGGTCAGCGCGGTGTTCATGGCCGCCTGCGCGACCTTCGTCCACGGCATGCCGTTTTCGGCCATGATCGCCATCCTGCTGACCGGCGGCTTCTTCCGCTCGCTGCAATTCACCAGCGTCAACACCATCGCCTATGCGGAGGTCGAGGCGCCGGTGATGAGCCGGGCGACCTCCATGGTCGCCGCCTTTCAGCAATTGTCGTTATCGACCGGCGTCGCCGTCGGCGCGCTCGCCGTCGAGCTGACGCTGCGGCTTAAGCACTCAACGGCCATGGGCGTGACCGACTTTCCGCCGGCATTCCTCGCGCTCAGCGTCCTCTCCGCCGCCGCGGCGCTGATCTTCATGCAGCTGCCGCTCGATGCCGGGGCGGAGTTGTCGGGCCGGAAGGTGGCGCGGGCGAGCGTTGCCGAAAAACGGCCCTAGTTGGCGCGTTGCTGCCCTCATTTAAGCGGCGCCCCGAAACCCCTTCGCCAGCAAATAAAGCTCCGCCGAGTCGGTTCGGCTCGCCGGCGGCTTGACATGCTTGACGGTGGCAAAGTCGCGCTTGAGCTCGGCCAATAAAGTCGCCTCGGTGCCGC
>JASHVN010000546.1 GCA_030044555.1 Xanthobacteraceae bacterium
GAGATGATGCTGGGCCCACCGCGAGCCGATGCCGGTCTTGTCGGCTCGGGTCTCATTGTGGTCAACCCGCCCTATACGCTCGAACAGGAACTGGAGATCCTGCTTTCTACCCTCAGCCGCATGCTGGCCCCGCAAGCCGCGCAATCTTCCAGAAGGGTCGACTGGCTTACCCCCAACGTCTAGTTGCCACTTTTCCACACATTAAAAGTAGTCTAATTTTACTGTTCGACTGTTGCTGGCTTAGACGTTCCGCCTCCTGAGGGGGAGGCTGGCGGAGTGACTGAGGCCGTCGGGGCCGATGCTCTTTGCACATGGGAATGTCCAGCCGAGCCGTCGCGCCGTGGGGGCCGGCGGCAGAGCAATCGTGGGGAAGGAGTCGCTCGATGGCGATGCAGGGGACGGTCAAATTCTTTAACGGCGAGCGCGGCTACGGATTCATCAAGCCCGACGATGGCGGCCGCGATGTGTTCGTGCACATTACCGCCGTTGAGCGCGCGGGACTGAAATCGCTGGCGGAAGGGCAGCGCATCAGTTTTGACGTTGAACCGGACAAGAAGGGCAAAGGCCCCAAAGCGGTTAATCTGGTCGTCACCGGCTAGCTAGCGTCGCACTGGGATTGCGCATCGGCGCGATCCACCAATCCGAATTGTCGGCAAAACCGCTCCCGGATTTCGCCAGCGGAATTCGGGCGCTCTGCATGGTGCTCTGATGATGATTTTGCGCTTCTCGCCATCTTCGCCCTTTGTACGCAAGGTGCGTATCGCGGTCTCCCTCCTTGGCTTCGACAGTGATGTGAAACTGGAGCGTGCGGATACGACGGATCCGAATGATTCGGTACGCATAATAAATCCGCTCGGAAAGATCCCGGTGCTTGTCGTCGATGACGGCAGCGCGATCTACGATTCGCGCGTGATTCTCGATTATCTCGACGAGCGTGCCGGCGGCGGCAAGATCATACCGCGCGACGCCAAGCGGCGCCTTGAAGCGCTGCACCTGCAGGCGTTATCCGACGGTATCCTTGATGCGTCGATACTGACCATTTACGAAGGCCGCTTTCGCAGGCCGGAAGCGCACGAGCCGAAATGGCTCGAATTGCAGGCGGGCAAGGTCTCGCGTGCGCTGGCCGTACTCGAAGCGGAGCCGCCGGCGCTCGATGCGCTGCCTCATGTCGGGCAGATCGCGCTCGCCTGTGCGCTCGGCTATCGCGACTTCCGTTTCGGCGGCGCTTGGCGTTCGGACCATCCGCGGCTTGTCGGCTGGCTTGAGCGGTTCGCGGCGCAGATACCCGCCTTTGCCGCGACCAGCCCAGCGAGCTGAGACCAATAAAAAACCCCAGGGCTTGCGCCCTGGGGCCCCTTTGGGGGGATCGCGGAAGTGATCAGAAGCGGTAATTGATGCCGACGCGGCCGATATTTGCGCGCCAGGACACGTTCTGGGTGGCAGTGCCGCAGGCGATGCCGCAGGAGACGTTGCCAAGGTCGACGTAGAGATATTCGGCCTTAGCCGTCCAATGCCCAGCGATGGCGAATTCGATGCCGCCGCCGAGAGTCCAGCCGGCCCTGTCGCTGTCGACGCCAGCAAGCCCCGGGCCCGATGCCTTGATGTCGCCAAACGCGCCACCGCCGGTGATGTATGGCAGGAAGCGGTCAGCCGCGTAACCGATGCGTCCCCGCACCGTTGAGAGCCAGTTGTCGCCGGTTTTGCAGCCGGTACCACCGGGCGAGGTGCATCCGTTATTCGTGGTGCCGTTGATGTCGGCCCAATCGATATCGCCCTCGACGCCGAGCACGATCTGATTGACCTGATAATTGTAGCCGATCGTGCCGCCCGCGAGGCCGCCTGAGGTGTCGAGGCTGCCGGTCGTGGTCCAGGAAGAGCGTCCCCAGCCGCCGCCGCCGTTGATACCCAGATAGAACCCGCTCCAGTTATAGGCCGGGTTATAGACCGGGGCCTTGTAATAAGGGCCAGGGCCAGCAGCTGGAGGCAGATCGGCCGCCGCGGCCGCGCCCCCCAGCGCCAGAACGCTAACACACGCAAGAACGAGCCGTTTCATCGAGGACCTCCATAACTTTAGGTGGCGGCATAGTATTCGTGGAAGGTCACTCGTCTAGTGCTGAAAAGACACACGCCTATTCTAATTTTTGGCGAGATTGTGGCAGTAGTAGACTTTATGTGTCATACTTATAGCTAATTATGACTTAAGGGTGTCCAAAAGATGGTAAAATAACCGCTAATTATTGAAGTGCGGATATTCTCGTCCAACCCTCCCGCAGGGTCAGAAATGATAATTGACGCCCATCCGGAGGAGATCAGCCGCCAGCCCATTATTGGTGCCGGTCAGCGAGAATGAACTGTCCGACAGATCGAGATAGAGCCATTCGGCTTTAGCCGACCAACGTGACGTGAAGGCGACTTCGACGCCGGCGCCAGCAACCCAGCCGACGCTCGTGTGCGACTCAGTGAGATTGAAGCTGTCGGCACGCAGGTCCCCATAGGAAAGCCCGGCGGTGCCGTAGAGGAGAACATTGCTAAAGGCCATGCCGGCGCGCCCGCGCAGCGTGCCGAACCATGGATTGGAAAACTCGAACGGCGACAGCGTGTCGTCGGCGCCAGACAATTGAATATCGGCCTCACCGCCAAAAACAAAGGCGCCACGCTGCCAATTGTAACCGGCCTCAACGCCGCCGGCGACGCCGGAGGGGCGGGTGTTATTATTGTCGACGGTGCCCCATTCGTAGCCAAGCGTCGCCCCGAGATAGGGACCGGCCCAGCTGTAGGCGGAGAGCGGCTCAGGAGCGGTGTAGTAGGGTACCGCCGGCAGGTCGGCGGCGCGCACCACGTCGGTTGCCGCAAATGTCAGCATTGCGGCGAAACAAACCACGCCGAGACGTCCGGTGGGACGCGCTATGCCGTGAAGCTTCCGCATCGGGACCTCCAGAGGATCAAAAATGGAAGATGAAAACGGTCCGGCCGAGGTTGGCGATGACAGAGAGGAAGTCAGCCCGTTTTCGACGATAGAAATTATCGTGAGCGGCGGGTTAAACCTTGCTAAACAACTAAGTAATTCCGAGTTGTTAATGTTAACGAATTCGATATGGCCAAAATCTATACTTTAAGCGCAGGCTTGCCGCCCGAGGGCACCCAGCGGAGGCCGGGGGGCCGGTCGCTGCCGAAAATGGGCGCGGAACCGCCCGAGAGGGATGCCGGCGCCAAGCCAGGCAGTACCCTTGCCCTGGCCGTAGAAGACGGCAAAGCATAACTTCGCGCTATCGCGCTGTTTCGGTCTTTCCCTGAGCATGAGCGTTCCGAAGAACCAAACCGATCTGGACATCGAGCCTGCCGCGCCCACCGAGCCTGCCGAACTGGGCGAGGAGGACGAGGAGCAGTCGCTGCCCGAGGCCGATGTGGTCGAGTCCTCGCTCGGCGCAGCCGAGGCCGGAGGGCTTCTGGCCGAAGGGTCTATTGCCGAAGGGTCCCTGGCGGAAGGCCGCGCTGCCATTGTCCGTTATGCCAAGCTCGCGCCGTCACGGCCCGGGGTCTATCGCATGATCGACCCCCGCGGTGACGTGCTTTACGTCGGCAAAGCGAAGAACATCAAGAAACGGGTCACCGCTTATGCGCGGCCGACCGGCCACGACACCCGCATCGAGCGAATGATTGCGTTGACCCGCACGCTCGAATTTGTCGTCACCCGTACCGAAACCGAGGCGCTGCTTCTCGAGGCCAATCTGATCAAGCGGCTGCGGCCGCGTTTCAACGTAGTGCTGCGCGACGACAAGTCGTTTCCCTATATTCTGATCACCACCGATCACTGGGCACCGCAGATTCTCAAACACCGCGGTGCGCGCGCCCGGCCGGGCCATTATTACGGACCCTTCGCTTCGGTCTGGGCGGTCAACCGCACCATCAATGCGCTGCAGCGTGCATTTCTGCTGCGCTCGTGCAGCGATTCGTTCTTCGAGAGCCGCACGCGGCCGTGCCTTTTGTATCAGATCAAGCGCTGCTCGGCTCCCTGCACCCGCGAGATCGACTTTAAGGATTACGCAGCTTTGGTGCGCGAGGCCAACGCGTTCCTCTCCGGCCGCAGCAAGGCGGTGAAGGACGAGCTGGCCGGCGAAATGGAAAACGCCTCCGCGGCGCTCGATTTCGAGCGCGCTGCCATCTACCGCGACCGGCTGGCGGCGCTCTCGGCCATCCAATCGCATCAGGGCGTCAATCCGCGCGGGGTCGAAGAGGCCGACGTCTTTGCCGCGCATCAGCAGGGCGGCTTCTCCTGCGTCGAAGTCTTTTTCTTCCGCACCGGGCAGAACTGGGGCAATCGCGCCTATTTTCCCAAGGCTGACCGTTCGCTCGGGCCGGGCGAGGTGCTCGCCGCCTTCATGGCGCAATTTTACGATGACCGGCCGCCGCCGCGGCTCATCCTCATCTCGCACGCGATCGAAGATCGCGAACTGCTTACCGACGCGCTCAGCACCAGAAGCGGCCACAAGGTCGAGGTGCTGCTGCCGCAGCGCGGCGAGAGAAAGGACCTGGTCGAGCATGCGCTGGCCAACGCGCGCGAGGCGCTTGGCCGCAAGCTTGCCGAAACTTCCTCGCAGCAAAAGCTCCTGCAGCAGCTCGCCGAGACATTCGGCTTGCCGCGCGCGCCGCGGCGGATCGAGGTGTTCGACAACAGCCACATCCAGGGAACCAACGCCGTCGGCGCCATGATCGTCGCGGGAGCGGAGGGATTCCGCAAAAGCCAGTACCGCAAGTTCAATATCCGCTCTGCCGATCTGACGCCCGGCGACGATTTCGGCATGATGCGCGAAGTTTTGGGCCGACGGTTCAAACGGCTGCTCGCCGAAGCGCCGTTACCCTCTCTGGCAGCGGGTGAGGGCGGCGAGCCGCAAGGCGCGGAGTCGGGTGAGGGCGCATCGGTCGCAGCCGATCTGAACGCGTCGCCTGCCTGCGTGGCCGCGCTGCTCCCGCAAGGGGAGGGGGAACCGGAATCATCCGTCGCCGACGAGGAATCTCCCTGGCCGGATCTGGTCCTGATCGACGGCGGTCAGGGGCAGCTTAATGCCGTCAAGGAGATGCTGGCGGAACTTGGGGTTGAGATTCCCCTGGTGGCCATCGCCAAGGGACCCGATCGCGATGCCGGGCGCGAAACCTTCTTCCTGCCCGGCCGTGAGGCGTTCAAGCTGCCGCCGCGCGACCCGGTGCTCTACTTCGTCGAGCGGCTCCGCGACGAGGCGCATCGCTTCGCCATCGGCTCGCACCGGGCGCGGCGCAAGCGCGACCTGCGCGAAGCCGGGCTGCAGGAAATCGCCGGTATCGGGCCGAGCCGCAAGCGTGCGCTGCTGCATCATTTCGGGACGCTCAAGGCGATCGAGCGCGCCGCCGTCACCGACTTGATGCAGGTCGATGGTATCAGTGCGGAGACGGCGCGGCGGATTTACGCGTTTTTTCACGATGGGGGCGAGGTAAGAGAGGAGCGACCGCCGCGAAGGCCTGTCGGTGGTCCATAAGCGGCGCTATGTTATGGCCATGAACTCGACAACCACGACGCCGGAACCGCTGCGGGTACATCCACTGGCGCTGCCCAATATTCTGACTTATGGGCGGATCGTCGCGGTGCCGATCGTGGTCGGCTGCATGTTCTACCAGAACATCCTGAACGGCGGGCTGTGGCTGCGCTGGGCGGCGCTTGCGGTCTTTGTCTTCGCGGCTATTTCCGATTTTCTCGACGGCTATCTGGCGCGCGCCTGGAGTCAGCAATCCTCGCTCGGGCGCATGCTCGATCCGATCGCCGACAAGCTCCTGGTGGCGTCCTGCCTGTTGATGCTCGCCGCCGAGAGCACCATCCATGGCTGGTCGCTGTTTGCCGCGGCAGTGATCCTCTGCCGCGAAATTCTCGTTTCCGGCCTGCGCGAATATTTGGCCGAACTGCGGGTTTCCGTGCCGGTGACGCGGCTCGCCAAGTGGAAGACCACGCTGCAACTGATTGCCGTAGGCTTTCTCATCGCCGGCGAGGCCGGTGATGCGATTGTGCCCGGCGTCACCAAGGTGGGCATCACGCTGCTTTGGCTCTCGGCGCTGCTGACGATCTACACCGGCTGGGACTATCTGCAGGCGGGGCTGCGCCACCTCACGAAGGAGAGTGCGTGAGCATCAAGGTGCTGTATTTCGCGTGGGTGCGTGAGCGTGTCGGCAAGGCAGAGGAGCAGATTGAGCCGCCGGCAGACGTCGAAACCGTCGGTCAATTGATGGCCTGGCTTGCCCGCAAGGGCGAACACTACGCTTATGCGTTCGCCAATCCAAAAGTGATCCGCGCTGCCATCGACCGCAGCCACGCCCGCGCCGAGGCGAGGATCGAAGGCGCCAACGAGATCGCGTTCTTCCCGCCGATGACGGGAGGGTGAGGCCGCAAATGCGATGACGGCGATCATGCGATGACGACAAGCATCCGTCTGCAGCACGAGCCGATCGACATCGCCGCCGAAGTGGCGAAGCTCGCCGGCGCGCGCAGCGATGTCGGCGCGGTCGTCACCTTCACCGGCATCTGCCGCTCCGACGAGGACGGCGCGGCGATCACGGCGCTGACGTTGGAATATTACCAGGGCATGGCAGAGGCGGAGATCGCCCGCCATGTCGACGAGGCCCGCGCGCGCTGGCCGCTCCTGGGCGTGCTCGTCATTCACCGCTACGGACGGATCACGCCCGGCGAGAACATCGTGCTCGTGGCCACCGCTTCGCGCCACCGCCAAGCCGCCTTCGCCGCGGCCGAATTCCTGATGGATTATCTGAAAACGCGCGCGCCGTTCTGGAAGCAGGTGGAGACGGCCGACGCAACGGCATGGGTCGAAGCCAAGACCGCTGACGATGCGGCAGCCGAGCGTTGGTCGGCGCCACCGCCGCGGCGCGACGCCGCGAAATAACGGGTGGGGGGTGTCGATGAGCGTGCTCAGCGCGGCGGGCCTGCTGCGCGAAATTGCGCGGTCATGAAGTCGACGAAGGCTCGCACCTTTGGCGTCAGATGCCGGGTTGGCGGATAAACCAGCCAGATCGGATCGGGCGGCGGCTTGAACTTGTCCAGCACCGTCACCAGCTCGCCCTGCGTGATTGCCGCGTCCAAATAATAATTGTGAAACTGTCCGAGCCCGTAGCCCGCGCAAACCGCTTCGCACAGGGCGGCACCGTCGGTGAAGCTCATGGTGCCTTGCGGCACGATGGTAAACTCGGCGTTCGGCCGGACGAACCGCCACGGTCTCGCCAACCGCGTGTCGCGTATCGAGAACGCCAGGCAATTGTGGTTGACCAGATCCTCCGGCGTTTTCGGCCGGCCGTATTTGGCGAAATAGGCGGGTGAACCGGCGACGTGGAATTGCGCGAGCGTCAGCCGGCGCGCAACGAGGCTCGAGTCCTGCAACTCGCCGAAGCGGACGCAGATATCGACGCCTTCTTCGATCAAATCGATATAGCGGTCGGTGAAGGTGATGCTGAGCCGTACGTCGGGATAGCGTGCCTGGAACGCGCCAAAGAGCGGCACCATTTTGAGCCGCCCGAAAGACACTGGCATGTCCACGCGCAGATTGCCCGCCGGTCTGAGCCGCGCCTCCCTGAGCACGAGCTCCGCTTCTTCGATGTCGGCGAGCGCCTGACGGCAGCGCTCGAAGAACGCCGCGCCGTCCTCGGTGAGGCTGACGCGGCGCGTGGTGCGCGCCAGGAGCCGCGTGCCGGTCTGCTCCTCGAGGCGCTTGATGGCGTTGCTCACGCCGGATTGGGTGATGCCGAGATCTGAAGCGGCGCGCACGAAGCTGTTGCGTTCGGCCACTTTCACGAAAATCGCCAGCGTGCGCAGGTCGGCCATTGGTTCTATTCATCACCATCAGTGATAAATCAGATTACCACAGGCCGGATTACTCTTCGAACGAAAAACGCTAATTCGAGTGCCGGCGCCTGCGCCGGCTTTTGGGATGCGATTTCAGGAGAGGAAAGATTTCAGGAGAAGAATCATGGCTCACGCGCAAACCTTGTGCCGCACGCCGACAATACCGCCGGCGACTTCGCGGCATTTGCTCGCCCGCTTGGGCGCGCTCTTCAACGAATGGCAGCGTCGCGCCCGCAGCCGGCGCGAGCTCGCGGTGCTCTGCGACAGATGCCTGCGCGACATGGGTGTGACGCGCTACGACGCCAGTCAGGAAGTGCGCAAGCCGTTTTGGCGGGCGTAATGCCGGCTCAGCGATGCAACGTTACGCTGCCGCGGCTTTGCCTTTCGGCTGCACCGTATGGGTGTAATCGCGCATCAATTCCGCGGTGATGCGCGCCGGCGTGAATGTCCAGTTCGCGATCTCTGAAACCGCGGTGACTTCGGCGGCCGTTCCGGTGATGAAGCACTCGGAGAAGTCGCCGAGCTCTTCCGGCATGATGCGGCGCTCGATCACTTCGATCTTGTTGCGCTGCGCCAGCCCGATCACCGTCGCCCGAGTGATGCCGGCGAGGAAACAGTCGGCGATCGGCGTGTGGATCTTGCCGTCTTTGACGAAGAAAATGTTGGCGCCCGTGCATTCGGCGACGCGCCCCTGCCAGTCGAGCATCATGGCATCGGCATAGCCGCGCTGCTCGGCGCGGTGCTTGGAGATGGTGCAGATCATGTAGAGGCCGGCCGCTTTGGCGAGGCACGGCGCCGTCCTTGGATCGGGGCGGCGGTACTCGGCGAGGTCGAGGCGGATGCCCTTGAGCCGTTGCGCCGGATCGAAATAGCTCGGCCATTCCCAGGTGGCGATGGCGAGGTGGATTTTATTGTTCTGCGCCGAAACACCCAGCGCCTCGGATCCACGCCAGGCAACCGGCCGCACATAGGCGTCCTTCTGGCTGTTCTTCTCCAGAACGAGGCGCTTGGCGGCGTCGATTTCGGCAACGCTATAGGGGATTTCGAAGTCAAGCAGGCCCGCGGAGCGCTTGAGCCGCTCGGAATGTGCCGTCCCCTCGAAAACTTCTCCGCCATAGGCGCGTTCGCCCTCGAACACGCAGCTGGCGTAATGCAGGCCGTGGGTCAGTACGCTGATCTTGCATTCGGCGGTCGGAATGAGCTTGCCGTCGAGCCAGATCAGGTCTGAGCGTTGGTCGAAGGGCACGGCCATGGCATTCTCTCCCTCGTGGAGCGCCCGTTGCTTTATCTTGCGTCTTCATACGGGCGAAACGGCAGAC
>JASHVN010000547.1 GCA_030044555.1 Xanthobacteraceae bacterium
CGGACCAGCGCAAAATTGGGTCATAAAAATCGCAACGAGACAAGACCGATTAAAGCGCAGACACGAAGGCAATTTGCCCAGCTTTGATGCACGGACGCGCTACCCCTGCAGTAGACGGGGCCTGCAATTATTCATTAGAGCGGGATGGGTTTTCTTTGAATCGTTATCCCGCTCTGGCTTATTGTTGGAGCATGACCCTCGGGTCGAGCCAGAGGGCATGCTTTTCCGAAAACCGGTATCCACCCCGGATCGGGTCCGGGGCAGGCTTTCGGAATCATGCTCTGGTATTGCGGTTCGAGCCGAACGCGATCGAAGGCTTCCGTCGTGGCTGCATCCGAACTTATCCATCTCGCCGCCGACCTGTCGCATTACCACACCGACTATCTCTGGAAGATGCCGGGCTCCTGGCAAGGCTATCCCTATTACAGCAGCCCGGAATTCTACGAGGACATCGCCCGTACCGCGGCGCGCGGCGTCATGGACATGCTGTTCTTCGGCGATTCCGGCGGTACGCCGGAGGATTACGGCGGCAATCACCATGCCGCGGTGCGCTACGGCACGAAATGGCCCCGCCACGACATGATGCCGATGATTCCTTGCATGTCGCGCGTAGCCGAAGGCATCGGCTTCGGCATTACCATGTCGACCACCTATCATCATCCGTTTCACATTGCGCGCGTGTTCAACGGCCTTGATCACGTGACCAAGGGCCGCATCGCGTGGAACGCGGTGACGTCACGCTCAAAGAACGAAGCGGCGAACTACGGCTACAAGAAGATGATTGAACACGACGTGCGCTACGAGCGCGCGCAGGAACATTTACAGATCTGCTGTTTGCTGTGGGACAGCATCGAGCCGGATGCCATTGTGCTCGACCGTGAAAGCGGAATCTTTGGCGACCCCGCGAAGGTGCATTTGCTCAATTTCGAGGGCGAATATTACAGCGTGCGTGGCCCTCTGCCCGCTCTGCCGTCACCGCAGCGCCGCCCGGTCATCATTCAGGCGGGACAATCCGGACCGGGGATGGACCTCGCTGCTCATTATGCCGACCTGCAATTCTCGACGCGCCGCACGATTGCGAGCATGAAAGCCCATCGCGCGGAACTCGACACACGGCTCGCCAAGTTTGGCCGCGGGCCCGGCGAGTGCGGCATCCTATGGTCGGTGCGGATCCAGGTTGCCGGCTCGGAAGGCGAAGCCCGGGCGATGGAGGAGCACTATCTCGATTCGATTCCGCCGGAAGCCGGCTTGATAGAATTGTCGTCGATGTATGGATTGGATTTCTCCCGCTTCCGCCGCGACATGCGGCTCGCCGACGTCGCTGCCGAAGTCAAAGCGCAGAACGTGCATTGGGGCAGCTTCGAGGAAATCCTCAAGACCACCGATCCGAACCTCACCGTCGAACAGTTCGGCCGCCGCTTCATGACTGAACGCATTCTCGTCGCCGGCGGCACACCGAAACAGATCGTCGACAAGCTCGAACAATGGCACTTCGAAACCGGCGCCAATGGCGGTTTCATGCTGGCGCGCGGCTTTTCCGCGCCCGGAAACCTGCAGGAGTTCGTCGATCACGTGGTGCCCGAGTTGCAGCGGCGCGGGCTGAGCAAAAAGAAATATGCCGGCGCCACATTGCGGGAGAATTTGCGCAAATAGAAAAGTTATTTCCGGATAACGCCTGCGGCCTCCGCCGCCGTGCGATAAATCGGCAGATCGGCCTGGATCGCCGCGGCCAGTTTCCTCGGGCGTGCTGCCGACGGCGTCGACGCTCAACCGGTCATGACGGAAGTCCGGAACGGTTTCCGATACGGTCGGACGTCGGGAAATTGCGCCACGCGCTTTGCCGTCGATACGGCGAGCAGTCGCACTTCGCCCGACCGCACCGAACTGACAATATCGGAGACGTTGCCGAAGCGTTCGACACGTAAACTTCGCGCCGATGCCGGATTAGCGGCGGCCAGCTTTGCGGCGCCCGGCTTTGCTCTTAGCCGTCCCTTTCCTGGCGGTCGGCCGCTTCGCCGTTGATCTTTTGGCTGCCGCTCTCTTGGACGTGCTTTTAGGCGCGGCTTTCCTTGCGGCAGCTTTCCTCGCCGCCGCACGTTTCGGCGCCGCCCGTTTGGGCGCCGCGCGCTGCCCTGCTCGCTTTGCGCCGGGCCTGCCGGCTTTGCGCCGGCCCTTCGCTGCAGCCGCGCGCTTTGCCTTCTTCTTCGTCGCGCTTTCGACATTGGCCGGCGGTGCCGCCTGCTTGCTTCTGGCCTTTGCCTTTTTGCGCGCCGGCGGGGGCGTCTCGGTCTCCATACGGGCCGGAGCGGGCTCTCGCGACTCTTGCGGCTCCTGCGACTCCGGCTCCTCGGCCGCGTCTTCCTGCTCAAGCTTGGCAAAATACGCTTTCATCGGCTCGAAATACTGCGATTCCCAGCCGCCCTCTTCGTAACTGCGATGCGAATCGGGCACATTGCTGTGCACAAGTGTGAGCAAGGTCCCCTCCTCCACGGACTCGAGCGTCACGGTCACAATCGAATCAGCGTGTTCGTCGGCAAATTCGCCGGTGCGCCAAGCCTGAACGATGCGTTCGCCGGGAACCAGTTCGAGATTGCTACCGGTGATATAGCCGTCCCACGCCGACACTTCGGCGCCAATCTCGTCCGACATATTGGCCTCACCGCCGGTCATTTCGGAATGGGCGATGCTGTCCAGCCAAGCCTCGTAAATCTGCTGTGGGGTGGCCGGAATGATACTGGTGAGCGTGTAAGTATAGGCCATTTGCACCTCCATTGGAGAACGAGCGCCCGCCGCAACCAGGCCGCCCGATGTCTATCCCCAGCCTACTGTCGCCTGAATATCACATTGCCCGACAGAAAGGATGACAGGGGCGGTCCGAGAGCCCTGCGCTGTTGATATTCACCCACCCCTGGGGCAGCATGATCATGGTTAACATGATCGCTGGGGCCGGCCTCGATACGGAAGCGAGCATAAAGTGAACCGCGATCCGCCATGCGCTCCGGCGGTTTGCGGACTTGCGTGTTCCTTGTCGAACTAGATTTTTCAGCGGCGGGTTTCTGCAGTGCATCCGTTAGCCCATGCTGATAGGCGTGGCGTTTGTCGGGTCCGGCGTGCAGTTTGTGCACGCACGGCGAGCGGCGCCACTTTGTCGGCGCTGATCATCGGAGTATCGCTCACGGCGTGCGCAGTGGGGCCCAATTACTCGCGGCCAGCCGCGCCGGTCGCGACCGGATTCAAGGAACTCAAAGGCAACGCATTAAAAGGCTGGAAAGTTGCCACCCCGAGCGATGGCCCCGATCGCAGCGCGTGGTGGGCGCTCTATCGTGATCCCAAGCTCGACTTTTTGATCAAACAGGTCGAAGTATCCAACCAGACCGTCGCGGCCGATGCCGCCGCTTACGAAGAGGCGCGTGCCGTCATCCGCGAGGCGCAAGCGTCGCTTTTCCCGGTGCTGACCGGCAGTTACACCTACACGCGCACGCGTACCGGGCCAAACGTCAGCAGCGGAGCGGGCACTTCTCTCGCCAGCAGCCGCGGCATCGGCGGCGGCATCGGCGGCGGCGGCATCTACACAACGACCGTCAACCCGGCGCTCGACGGCACATGGGATCTGGATATCTGGGGCAAGGTCCGCCGTCAGATCGAAAGCGATACCGCCGCCGCCCAGGCGAGCAAGGCCGATCTCGACTACGCCAAACTCTCACAGCAGGCGTTGCTCGCGACCGCCTACTTCAATCTTCGCACCGAAGACTCGCTGCACGATCTGCTTGGACGGACGATCACCGAATACAAGCGAACGCTGACCATCGTGCAGAACCAGTTCAAGGCGGGTTATTCCGTGACTGCGGGCGACGTGGCCACCGCCGAAGCCAATGTTGAAACCACCCAGGCGCAGCAATTCGCAGCGGACGCACTGCGCGCGCAATACGAACACGCCATCGCCATGCTGATCGGCCGGCCGCCGGCCGAGGTCACCGTCGCACGGCATGATTTGAGTGGGACTATCCCGAAAATTCCGGTCGCACTGCCCTCGACGCTGCTTGAGCGGAATCCCAACATCGCCTCTGCCGAACGAACGATGCAGGAGCAAAATGCGCTGATCGGCGTCGCCGTGGCCGGCTATTTTCCAGACATCAGTCTCTCCGGCACGTTGGAATGGATCGGCAAGAACCCGCTGCCGTTCAGCGCCGCTTATGAAGTGTGGTCACTGGGCGCGGCGGGCACCGAAACGATATTCAACGGCGGCCTGACTTCGGCGCAGGTCGATGCGGCGCGCGCCACCTATTGGCAGAGCGTCGCCACTTACCGGCAGACCGTGCTCACCGCGTTTCAGGGGGTCGAGGACCAGCTGGCCAATATCCGTCTGATGACACAGCAACTCGCCGTGCAACAGAAGGCCGTCGCCAACGCGCGCACGGCGGTCGACGTTTATTTGAACCAGTTTCAGGCCGGCACGGTCGCGTTCACCACCGTCGTGACCGCAGAACTTACATTGCTTTCCGACGAGGAGACGGAGCTGACGATTCGGCAGGACCTCTTCCTCGACAGCGTCACCCTGATTGAGAATCTCGGCGGCGGCTGGGACTCGACGCTTTTGCCCACGCAGAAGGAGTTGCAGCAGTCGTTCTCATTATTGCCGCAACTGCCGTCACAATGATGCGGCGGGGCCGCAAGGCCTCGCCAGACGTTTAAGGCTTTGCCAGCAACCCCTTGATTTCACGAGGTTTTCCGAGAAAAGCGGCGAACGGCGCAATTTTGCTGCAGATTCCTTCGGTTCTTTCCGCGGCCGTTCTGCCGAACGCCGGAGGCCGCCGGGAACCGCCCGAAGCGAATTGTTGGCAAATATTCATTAGGCGGCCCCTTCCGGCTCACTTATATGTTGGCATCCTGCGGGGTGAGTGAACGCGCAAGATGGACGAACGAACGCGTACAACAGATGATGAGTTAGCGCCGAACCTGCGGCGGAGCGCGCCCGTGAAACCCGAACCGGGCGTCAAGCGACGTACTTTTTCCGCGGGCCGCGTCGGTCTCGGTCTGATCATCATCGTCGTGCTCGGCCTCGGCATTTATCAGATCGCCCGCTGGGTGCACGCGCCGCCGCAACCAACCACTGGACGCTTTCAAGGCGCGGCTCAGTCGGTGGGCGCGGCAACGGTCGTGCTCAACAACGTCCCCATCATCGTCAACGCTCTCGGCACCGTCACGCCGCTCGCCACGGTGACCGTGCAATCTCAGATCAGCGGCTATTTGACCAAGGTTCCCTTCACGGAAGGGCAGATGGTGCAGAAGGGCGATCTTTTGGCGCAAATCGATGATCGCCCCTACGTGATCCTGAAAGCCCAGTACGAAGGCCAGCTCGCCCACGATCAAGGTCTGCTCAGCCAGGCGCAGATGGACCTCAAGCGCTACCAGACGCTCGCGGCGCAAAATTCGATCGCCAAGCAGCAGGCCGAGGATCAAGTCTTCATCGTGCAGCAATACCAGGGCACGGTGAAGCAGGATCAAGGGCTGATCGACGCGCAAACGCTCAACATCGGCTATTGCCACATCGTGTCGCCGGTCACCGGCCGCGTCGGGCTGCGCCTGGTCGATCCGGGAAATTACGTGCAGTCTTCGAGCACGACCGGCATCGCCGTGGTCACCGAGTTGCAGCCGATCACGGTCATCTTCTCGGTGCCTGAGGACGATCTGCCGGCCATCATGCCGCAACTCAACGCCGGCAACAAACTGCAGGTCACCGCATTTGACCGCGCCAATGTCAAACAGCTGGCGGTGGGCGCCGTGTCGGCGGTCGACAGTCAGATCGACACCACGACCGGCACGGTGAAGGTGCGCGCGCAGTTCGACAACACCGACAACGCCTTGTTTCCGAACCAGTTCGTCAACGTTCAGCTTTTGGTGCAGACGCTGCCAAACGCCGTCACGGTTCCGACCGCGGCGATCCAGCGTGGCTCCCCGGGCGCCACTCCCGGCGGCGCCATGGGGACCTACGTTTATCTGATCAATTCGAATAACACCGTTT
>JASHVN010000548.1 GCA_030044555.1 Xanthobacteraceae bacterium
TCTTGTCGCTGGCGTTGTCGATGGCGCCGAGCGCGGCGCGATAGAAGTTCGCAAACGGCGGCCTCACGTTGAGGATGCGCGCCTGCAGCAGCGCCTGTTCGGGCGGGATCGAGATCTGCTGATCGACAAAATTGGTGATGCCCGCTTCCCTGGCGCCGGGAACGAGCGTCTCGCCGATGGCATCGAGCGCCGCCGCCTGGTCGGCGGTAAGCGTGCGCAGCGGCACGCCTTCCGCCCGCGCCTGCCGCGGCGTGAGCATCACTTCGGCGCCCCCGATGGTGAAGGCGAGCGCGCCCAGTCCCGCGCCTTGCACAAAGGCGCGCCGTTCGATGGCGGTCATGATGTTTCCTCCCCCCGTTGCGATGCGGCCCTGATTTTCGATCGGGCTCGCGCAACGGTCGGGGAAATTCAACGCCCGATCGGCCGGTGAATCAAGCGCAACGCTGAGAGCCGACGGAGGCAAGGCGCGCAAATCGAGAATGCGAAAACGTCATAGCTTTGATCGACATCAATGCCCGGTTCTTTCGAGGTGACACTGTGGCTCCGCTGCCGGCGGGGGCGACACCGTCGAGAGGAACGTTTTGCAGCGGATCGCTTTGGAGTGAATGATGACGAAATTGCCGCATGACGCTTTGGTGTTCGTTGGCGATGGCCGCAAGGCGCTGTTCCTGCGCAATGCCGGCGATGACAAGATTGTCGACCTGCGCACCGAGCGGGTGTTTGCCGAGGACAATCCGCCCACGCACGAACAGGGCACGGACAGGCCCGGACGCGGATTCGCATCCGCCGGAACGGGCCGCCGCAGCGCCATGGAAGAGACCGACTGGCATCATCTCGAGGAGCATCGCTTCGTCGCGCGCGTCGCCAAGGCGTTGGAAGGCGTGGTGCGCGAGCGCAGCGTGCCGGCGATTGTCATTGCTGCCCCGCCGAAAGCGCTCGCCGATTTACGCACGGCTCTCCACGCCGACGTGAAGGCGAAAATCGTCGCCGAGCTCGGCAAGGATTTGACCCAATATCCGGTGGACGAGATCGAGCGGCATTTGCATAGTTGAACGCCCCGCTCGCCGCAGGCTCTTGATTCTGTGCATGGATTCAAAAGCTTACGGCTGGTCGGCGGCAGCGGCGTGCGAGAAAGCCCGATTTTTCCGCAGCGTTTAACGCAGAATCAGCCGGAAACGCCCGCCATTGCGTGACAGATGGGTGACGCACCTTTTGACGGACGGGATCGCAGGCGAGCGGCATGCCAATGCCCAGCATTGCCAAAATCGCGTTCCCGGCTTGCGTTGCCACCACCTGTCGATTGCAAAAACGGTGCCCCTCGCCCGCGCCAGCTTGGGGATTCCCTACGAATCTCCGATACTTGGCAGGCGGTGGCGATTCGTCCCCGTTATCCCCACATTTAGCGGTTGATTCAGATTTTCATACTAAGGCTTGACGGGCGCGGCGGCCTTGTCCTAGCCTTGGCAAGTTCGGCGCGCAGGTAGAGCAGTCCGCCGGGCTCTCCACAAAGGGTTTGCGGGACAGAGCTGCGCGCCGCCCCACGGCGCGCGCACGGGATCTGCTGCCCCTTTGCGAAGGCGTCCGGGCGCGTCGCAACAAAGATCCGGTTTCGATCAGCCGGACGCGGGTGGGTGTCGGACAGACGACGGGAGTGAGACGGGCGCGGTGAAGGAGCCGCGTCGCGGGGAAACTGTCGGCGGCCTATATTGAGTGCGGAAATTCCGCGGTGCCGCCGACGTGAGAAACTGGAAATTGAAAGGGGCCAGAAAATGCGGATCGAGCGGCGTTACACCAAAGCCGGACAATCGCCCTATGCGGAGATCGTCTTTCGTCTGACCACGAGCGAAATCCGTAACCCGGACGGCTCGATTGTCTTCCATGCCGACGACGTCGAAGTGCCGGAGCAATGGTCGCAAGTCGCCTCCGACGTGCTGGCGCAGAAGTATTTCCGCAAGGCCGGCGTACCCTCGCGCTTGAAGAAGGTCGAGGAAGAGACCGTTCCCTCCTGGCTGTGGCGCAGCATCGCCGATGAGGCGGCGCTCAAGGAGCTGCCGGAGAACGAGCGCTATGTCGGCGAGCAGTCCTGCAAGCAGGTGTTCGACCGGCTCGCCGGCACCTGGACCTATTGGGGCTGGAAGGGCGGCTATTTCTCCACCGAAGCCGACGCGCAGGCGTTCTTCGACGAGCACCGCTACATGCTGGCGATGCAGATGGTGGCGCCGAATTCGCCGCAATGGTTCAACACCGGCCTGCACTGGGCCTACGGCATCGACGGCCCGAGCCAGGGCCATTTCTACGTCGACTACAAGACCGGCAAGCTGACCCAGTCCGCCACCGCCTACGAGCATCCGCAGCCGCACGCCTGCTTCATCCAGTCGATCGCCGACGACCTCGTCAACGATGGCGGCATCATGGATCTGTGGGTGCGCGAGGCACGGCTGTTCAAATACGGCTCCGGCACCGGCTCGAATTTCTCCAAGTTGCGCGGTGAAGGTGAAAAATTATCCGGCGGCGGCAAGTCCTCGGGCCTGATGAGCTTTTTGAAGATCGGCGACCGCGCCGCGGGCGCCATCAAGTCGGGCGGCACCACCCGCCGCGCCGCCAAGATGGTGATCCTCGACGCCGACCATCCGGACATCGAGCAATTCGTCGACTGGAAGGTGATGGAGGAGCAGAAAGTCGCCTGCCTCGTCACCGGCTCGAAGATCAATCAGAAGCACCTGCGCGCCATCATGAAGGCGTGCATCAATTGCGAAGGCTCGGGCGACGATTGCTTCGATGCCGAGAAGAACCCCGTGCTCCGCCGCGAGATCAAGGCGGCGCGGAAGAATTACGTGCCCGACAATTACATCCGGCGCGTCATTCAGTTCGCCAAGCAGGGCTATACCGACATCACCTTCCCGATCTACGACACCGATTGGGATTCCGAAGCCTACCTCACGGTCTCCGGGCAAAATTCCAACAATACCGTGCGGGTAACCGACGAATTTCTCAAAGCGGTGGAGGCCGATCGCGACTGGGATTTGTTCTGGCGCACCAAGCCCGGAAAAATCTCAAAGACCGTGAAGGCGCGCGATCTGTGGGAGAAGATCGCCTACTCGGCGTGGGCCAGCGCCGACCCGGGCCTGCAATTCCACACCACCATCAACGACTGGCACACCTGCGCGGCGTCGGGGCCGATCATCGCCTCGAACCCGTGCTCGGAATACATGTTCCTCGACGACACCGCCTGCAATCTGGCGTCGCTGAACCTGCTCGCCTTCCATGACGACAAGGCGCACAGCTACGACGTCGAGGGCTACGAACACGCGGTCCGGCTGTGGACCGTGGTGCTCGAAGTCTCGGTGCTGATGGCGCAGTTCCCCTCGCGCGAGATCGCGCAACGCTCTTACGACTTCCGCACGCTCGGCTTGGGCTACGCCAATGTCGGCGGCTTGTTGATGTCGTCGGGCATTCCCTATGATTCCGACGCCGGCCGCGCCATCTGCGGCGCGCTGTCGGCGATCATGACCGGCATCTCCTATGCCACCTCGGCGGAAATGGCGGCCGAGCTCGGCACCTTCCCGCGCTACGAAGAGAACCGCGATGCGATGCTGCGCGTCATGCGCAACCATCGCCGCGCCGCCCACGGCGAGCGCACCGGCTACGAGCATATGACCACGCCGCCGGTGCCGCTTGACCACAAGGCGCTCATCAATGGCACGCGCAACTACCTTGCGTTGTCCCAACATGCAAAACTTGCCTGGGATCGCGCGGTCACGCTCGGCGAGACGCACGGCTATCGCAATGCACAGGCGACCGTGGTGGCCCCCACCGGCACCATCGGCCTGGTCATGGATTGCGACACCACCGGCATCGAGCCCGACTTCGCCCTGGTGAAGTTCAAAAAGCTCGCCGGCGGCGGCTATTGGAAAATCATCAACCGCGCCGTGCCCGAAGCCTTGCGCGTGCTTGGTTACAGCGAGGCGCAAATCGGCGAGATCGAAGTCTACGCCGTCGGCCACGGCTCGCTCGGCCAGGCGCCGGGGATCAATCACGGCACGCTCAAAGCCAAGGGCTTTGATGACGAGGCGATCGCCAAGATCGAGAAGGCGTTGCCGACCGCCTTCGACATCAAGTTCGCCTTCAACAAATGGACGCTGGGCGCTGATTTCCTGCAGCAAACGCTCGGCGTCGAGCCGGCCGATCTCAACGCGCCGACCTTCGACCTGCTCTCGCATCTCGGCTTCACCAAGCGCGAGATCGAGGCCGCCAACATCCACGTCTGCGGCGCCATGACGGTCGAGGGCGCGCCGCATCTGAAGCCCGAGCACTATGCCGTGTTCGACTGCGCCAATCCGTGCGGCCGCACCGGCAAGCGCTTCCTCTCGGTCGACAGCCACATCCGCATGCTGGCGGCGGCGCAGCCGTTCATCTCCGGCGCCATCTCCAAGACCATCAACATGCCGAATGAGGCCACCGTCGAGGACTGCAAGCAGGCCTATCTGCTCTCCTGGCGGCTCGGACTGAAAGCCAACGCGCTCTACCGCGACGGCTCGAAACTCTCGCAGCCGCTGCAGAGCCAGCTCATCGCTGACGAAGAAGCTGACGATGACGTCATCGAAGCCTTCCTCGACCGCCCGGCCGCGGCGCGCGCCACCGGCCTTGCCGAAAAGGTGGTGGAGAAAATCGTCGAGCGCATCGTGGTGATGCGCGACCGCGAGCGCATGCCCGACCGCCGCAAGGGCTACACCCAGAAAGCCGTGGTCGGCGGCCACAAGGTCTATCTGCGCACCGGCGAATACGACGACGGACGCCTGGGCGAAATCTTCATCGACATGCACAAGGAGGGCGCGGCGCTCCGCTCGCTTCTGAACAACTTCGCCATCGCGGTCTCGCTCGGTCTGCAATACGGCGTGCCGCTCGACGAATATGTCGATGCCTTCACCTTCACCCGCTTCGAGCCGTCC
>JASHVN010000549.1 GCA_030044555.1 Xanthobacteraceae bacterium
CCGGCGGAGATGATCATGTCGTCGTTGCGGGCGGCGAAGTGAAAATAGCCCTCTTCGTCCTGGGTGAACGAGTCGCCGGTCAGATTCCAGCCGTCGCGGACGTAAGCCTCCTGACGCTTGTCGGCGAGGTAGCGGCAGCCGGTCGGCCCGCGCACCGCGAGCTTGCCGATCTCGCCGCGCGGCTTCTCCTTCATGTCGTTGTCCACGATCTTGGCTTCGTAGCCGATCACGGGTTTTCCGGTCGAGGCCGGCGCGGCATCGCCGAAGCGGTTGGAAATAAAAATGTGTAAGAGTTCGGTCGAGCCGATGCCGTCGAGAATGGGCTTGCCGGTCTTGCCGACCCAGTCGTTGAACACCGGCGCCGGCAAGGTCTCGCCGGCGGACACCGCCGCGCGCAGCGACGACAGGTTGGCGCCCTGGTGCATCGCCGCCAGCATGGCCCGATAGGCGGTCGGCGCGGTGAACGAGATCGTCGCCCTATAGGTCTCGATGATCTCGATCATGTTCGCGGGCGAAGCGTTTTCGAGAAGCGTCGCGGTGGCGCCGAAGCGCAGCGGGAAGACGGCGAGGCCACCGAGGCCGAAGGTGAAGGCGAGCGGCGGCGAGCCGACGAATATGTCGTCGGGCGTGACGTTGAGAATCTCCCTGGCATAGCCGTCGGCAATGATGAGCAGGTCGCGGTGAAAATGCATGGTCGCTTTGGGCTCGCCGGTGGTGCCGGAGGTGAAACCCAACAGCGCCACGTCGTCGCGCCCGGTTTTGACCGCATCGAAGGTAACAAGCTTGGACAGCGCGATACGGTCGAGTTCCGCGTCGTGATTAGCGGTTCCGTCGAAGCCGATGACTTGCTTGAGAAACTTTGATGTCTTGGCGCAGGTGACGAGTTCATCCATCAGCCGCGTATCGCACAGCGCCAGCGTCACCTCAGCCTTGTCGACGATCTTGGCGAGCTCGCCGGCGCGCAGCATCGGCATGGTGTTGACCACCACCGCGCCGGCCTTGGTGGCGGCGAGCCAGCAGGCGACCATCGCCGGATTGTTGGCCGAGCGGATGAGAATGCGGTTGCCGGGCTTTACGCCAAAATCCTCGACCAGCGCGTGAGCGATGCGGTTGGTCCAGTCGGAAAGCTCTTTGTAGGTGCGGCGGCGGCCGTTGCCGATCAGCGCCACATGATCGCCGAAGCCGCGCTTGACCATGGTGTCGGTGAGTTCGACGCCGGCGTTGAGCTCCTCATCGTAGTGAAAGTCGCTGAGCGAAATGATGGGCCATTGCTGCGAGGGCGGAAGGTTGTCGCGGGTGAAGGTATCGGTGTGAGCCGTGCGGCCAAGGGAATGAAGCGAATGAAGGGAATGAAGCGACTGCAGCGATTGCAAAGTCATGGTCATGCTCCCGAAAGGGTTTGCCGTGCGATGACGACTTTTTGCACTTCGGATGCGCCCTCGTAGATGCGGAGCGCGCGGATTTCCCGGTAAAGCGTCTCGACGATGTGGCCGCGGCGCACACCGTCGCCGCCATGCAGCTGCACTGCCTTGTCGATGACTTTTTGCGCGCGCTCGGTGGCGAACAGCTTCGCCATTGCGGCCTCGCGGGTGACGCGGGCGGCGCCGTTATCTTTCGCCCAGGCGGCGCGGTAGATCAGAAGCGCCGCGGCGTCGATGTCGACCGCCATTTCGGCGATGTGTTCCTGCACCATCTGCAGGTCGGCGAGCGGGGCGCCGAACAGCTCGCGGCTTTTTGCCCGCGCCAGCGCCGCATCGAATGCCCGGCGGGCAAAGCCAAGGGCGGCCGCCCCGACCGTGGCGCGAAAGATGTCGAGCGTCGCCATGGCGATCTTGAATCCTTCGCCGGGCGCGCCGATCATGGCCGAGGCCGGCACGGTCACCCGCGCGAATTTCAGGCGCGCAAGCGGATGCGGCGCGATGACCTCGATCCTTTCGGCAATGGAAAATCCGACCAGATCCCTGGGCACCAGAAAGGCGGAAAGCCCCTTGGCGCCGGGACCTTCGCCGGTGCGGGCAAACACGACGTAGAGATCGGCAATGCCGCCATTGGAGATCCAGGTCTTCTCGCCGTCGAGCACATAGCCGTCGCCGTATCGGGTTGCCGTCATGGCGATATTGGCGACGTCCGATCCGGATTGCGGCTCGGTCAGCGCGAACGCCGCGATCGCCTGGCCGTTGCGCGTGCGCTTGAGCCGTTCTCGCTGCCTGGCATTGCCGAACAGGCTGATCGGTCCGGCGCCGAGCCCTTGCATGGCGAACGCGAAGTCGGCGAGTCCGTCGTGGCGCGCCAGGGTCTCGCGCAGGATGCAAAGCGTGCGCACGTCGAGCGGGGAGGGGATAGCGGGATCGGGCGCGGTGTGCGCCAGCCAGCCATCGCGTCCGAGTTTTTGCACGAGTTCGCGGCAGGCCGCATCGACATCGCCGTGGTCCACCGGCAGGTTCGCCGCACACCAGCGCTCGATATTGTCCGCAAGCGCCCGATGGCGATCCTCAAAAAACGGCCAGGTGAGGAAGGATCGGTCGGACATCGCCTACATCCGCTCAATTCGGCGTAAGCGGAAATCCAGAATTTTCTCGTCATTGCGAGGAGCCTCAAAGAGGCGACGAAGCAATCCAGCAACGGCGGCGGCGCCTGGATTGCTTCGCTTACGCTCGCAATGACGCATTGTTAATTTCCCTCGAACACCGGTTTCTGCTTGGCGATAAATGCCCGATAGGCGCGCTCGAAATCGGCGGTTTGCATGCAGATGGCCTGCGCCTGCGCTTCCGCCTCGATGGCCTGATCGAGGCTCATCGACCATTCCTGATTGAGTTGCGTCTTGGTGATGCCGTTGGCAAAGGCCGGCCCGGCCGCGATGCGGTGCGCCAGCGTGAGTGCTTCAGCTTCCAGCGCGTCCGCGGCGACGACCTTGTTATAGAAGCCCCAAAGCTCGCCTTCCTGTGCGGTCATGGCGCGACCGGTATAGAGCAGCTCGGCCGCGCGGCCTTGGCCGATGATGCGCGGCAGGATCGCGCAAGCGCCCATGTCGCAGCCGGCAAGCCCGACGCGGTTGAACAGAAACACGGTCTGCGCGGCAGGCGTGGCGATGCGCAGGTCGGATGCCATGGCGATGATGGCGCCGGCGCCGACGGCGACGCCGTCGATGGCGGCGATAATCGGCTTGCCGCAATGAAGCATGGCCTTGACCAGATCGCCGGTCATGCGCGTAAACGCGAGGATCTGCTTCATCTCCATGGCGACCAGCGGACCGATGATGTCGCGCACGTCGCCGCCGGAGCAAAAATTGCCGCCATTGGGCAGAAACACCACGGCCTTGACGTCGTCCGCATAGGGCAGGGCGCGAAACGCATCGCGCAGTTCCGCATAGGACTCGAAGGTGAGCGGGTTCTTGCGCTCGGGCCGGTTCAGCGCAATGGCGGCAACCGCGCCATCCATGCGCCAGAGAAAATGCGAAGG
>JASHVN010000550.1 GCA_030044555.1 Xanthobacteraceae bacterium
CCCGATGCCCTTCGAAGAGCCGGTGATCAGCGCGGTGCGGCCGGCAAGCTGCAAGTCCATCGTTTTCCTCCCCGCCTTTGCATGCTGTTTGCCGGGTTTTCCGGGCCTTTGTCCAGTTCATCGCGATGGTTTAAAAATCGCCTGGCTGATAAATGCAAAAAGGACCCCGTCGATGAATGCCAGCGCAGAGGCCGCAACACTTCCCGGCGGCAACACCGTCCTTGTCGAAATCACCGATCGCATTGCCTGGGTAACGATGAATCGCCCGGAGAAGCGCAACGCCATTAATCCTACGCTGTCATTTGAGATGCTCGACGTGTTCGAAGCTCTGGAGGCGGACGAGCGCTGCGGCGTCCTGGTGCTCACCGGCGCTGGCGAGGCCTATTCATCGGGCATGGATTTGCGTGAATATTTTCGCGCCACCGACAAACTGTCCCTCGACGAGCGCGTCAAAATCATGCGCCGCAGCGCGATGGCGCAATGGAAGCGGCTGCAATATTACGGCAAGCCGACCGTCGCCATGGTCAACGGCTGGTGCTTCGGCGGCGCGTTCAACTCGCTCGTGGCCTGTGACCTCGCCATCGCCGCCGAAGAGGCGACCTTCGGGCTCTCGGAGATCAATTGGGGCATCATCCCGGCCGGCAGCGTCACCAAGGCCGTGGCGTCGGTGATGGGCCAGCGCGACACGATGTATTACATCATGACGGGCGAGACCTTCGAGGGCCGCAAGGCGGCCGCCATGGGGCTCGTCAACGAAGCGGTGCCGCGCGCCGAATTGCGCCCGCGCGTAGAAAAATTGGCCAAGACCCTGCTCGAGAAAAATCCGCTGGCGTTGCGCACCGCCAAGCACGCCGCGCGCCGCGTGCGCGACATGTCATGGGAGGACGCCGAGGATTATTTGTTCGCCAAGCTCGATCAACTGCGCTTCCATGACGCGGAGAAGGGTCGCGAAAAAGGCATGGCCCAGTTCCTCGACGAGAAATCGTACCGGCCCGGACTATCCGCCTACCGGCGCGACAGCTGATCCGCCCAACTGATCCGCGCTATGGCTGACGACATACAGACCGTTGCGCTGACGCGGCTCCTGCGCCCGCGCTCGGTTGCCATCGTCGGCATCTCGCCCGAAGCGGGCTCGATCGGCGCCAACGCGCTCAACAACCTGCTCGGCATCGGCTTTACGGGCGACATTCATCTGGTCAGCCGCACCAACCGGGAGATCGGCTCGCGGGCGTGCGTTGCCTCGATTGATGAGTTGCCGGAAGGCATCGATGCCGCCGTGCTGGCGGTGCCGCGTCAGGCAACAGCCGATGCCGTAAAGGCCTGCGTGCGGCGAAAGATTGGCGCCGCGATCGTGTTTGCGGCCGGCTTCGCCGAGATGGATGACGCCGGCCGCACCGAGCAGGAGGCACTGGCCAGGCTGGCGCGCGACGGCGGCATGGGCTTATGCGGGCCGAACTGCATCGGCCTCGTCAACGTTCCCGGCAAGGTGGCGCTGACATTCGAGCCGCTCGCCCCGCCGCAAGCAGGCCAGGGCCGCGCTATCGGCGTCGTCACCCAAAGCGGCGCCATGTGCTCGACATTGCGGCTCGCACTGCTCGCTAAGCAACTCAATCTCTCTTGCGTCGTCTCCACCGGCAACGAGGCGCAGCTCACCACCGAGGATTTCCTCGCCTTTCTGGTCGACGACGAATCCACGCGCGTCATCGTGCTGTTCATGGAGCAGGTGCGCGAACCGCAGCGCTTTCTCGCCCTGGCGGCGCGGGCGCGCGAAAACAAAAAGCCGCTTCTGCTCATGCATCCGGGCCGCAGCGCCCGCGCGCAGTCATCCGCCCGCACCCATACCGGCGCTATGGCGGACAATCACGCCGTCATGGCGGCGCTGCTCAAACGCGAAGCCGTTGTCTTGGTGGAGACGCTCGATGAGTTGATCGACAGCGCCGAAATTCTGGCGCGCTTCGAAAAGCTGCCAATCAAAGGCGCGGCGCTGATGACCAATTCGGGCGCGTTCAAGGGTTACGCGCTCGATTTTGCCGAAACGCTTGGGCTCGATCTGCCGGCGCTGTCGCCGCCAAACGCCGACGCCATCAAGAATAATATCTTGCCGGCCTTTGCCGCGATCGAAAATCCGGTCGATGTGACCGCGATGAGCATCCGCGACGCCACTATCCTGGGCCGCACCGCCGCACAGCTTCTCGCCGATCCGGCCATGGGCTCACTGGTCATTTCCATCGTCGCCGGGGCGCCGCGTTTCGCCATGGACAAGGCCAACGCCATCGTCGCCGGCATTGCCGATTTGGAAAAGCCGATCGCGGTGGCCACCATGGGCGATGAGACCCCGCTGCCCGACGAGTTTCCGGCGACGCTACGCGCAAATGGCCTCGCCTTCTTCCGCTCGCCCGACCGCGCCTTGCGGGCCATGGCGCGCGCCACCTGGTATGGCCGCGCGCTGATCGCGGCGGGGCGTCGCGCGCCGCCGCCAAATCTGCCGGCGTCAAGCCTGCCGTCACCAAGCCTGCCGCCGTACCGGATCGGAGCGAGCGGCGCGCTCAGCGAACATCAGGGCAAGGCTTTTCTGGCGGTGCTTGGCATTGCGGTCCCCGAAGGGGCGCTGGCGCGCAATGTCGCCGAGGCATGCGAGATCGCGCGCCGTATCGGCTTTCCGGTGGCGCTGAAGGCGCAAGCCGCCGCGCTCGCGCACAAGAGCGACGCCGGCGGCGTCGTGCTCAAGATCACCGACGAAGCGACGCTGGCGCGCGCCTGGGACAGCATCGCGGCCAGCATCAAAAAGACGCGTCCCGGCGTCGCGCTCGACGGCATGCTGGTCGAAAGCATGGCGCCGCCCGGGCTCGAACTCGTGGTCGCTGGCCGTCGCGATCCTGCGTGGGGACCATTCATCACCATCGGTCTCGGCGGCATCTGGATCGAAGCGCTTGATGACCTGCGGCTGTTCGCGGCCGATCTCGATCGCGATGGCATTCTCGACGAACTGCAAAAACTCAAAAGCGCATCGCTGCTATCCGGTTATCGCAACACGCCCGCCGCCGATGTCGGCGCCGTCGCCGATTGCGTGCTGCGCCTTTCCGCCCTCCTGCGCGCCGATCCACGCATCGCCGAAATCGAGATCAATCCGCTCGCGGTCTATCCGAAGGGCGTGCTCGCGCTCGACGTGTTGATGCATGTCAATGACACCTACGCAAATGACACCTAGCGCACGACCCCGAAAAAACCTGCTCCGGGCTTGATCCCGGGCTAGCGACGGTTTTCCGAACGGCCAAAGCAGAAGGATCGGGCCACTCACCTTCTAGGAAGCTCAATTTCGCTAAAAAGCCCCGCTAAACCGGACTATGTTCCATGCTCCAAAAGTACGCGATCATGCCCAGATGAGCAGATGTGGATCACTTTCCAAGAATTGACGATCCTTGTATACCGAACGGGAAAAAAGCCGAACACGATCGGAGAGAAACTATGGACGCGAAGAATGAGACAAGCGCGGGCAAATGCCCGTTCAGTCAGGCACATACCAATCGTGACTGGTGGCCGGACCAGCTGAACATCGACATGCTTCACCGGAATTCCTCCCTATCCGATCCGATGGGGAAGGAGTTCGACTATGCCAAGGAATTCAAGACCCTTGACCTGAATGCCGTGATCAAGGACCTGCATGCCCTGATGACGGACTCGCAGGATTGGTGGCCGGCCGACTTCGGCCATTACGGCGGGTTGTTCATCCGCATGGCGTGGCACAGCGCGGGCACTTACCGGATCGCCGACGGCCGCGGCGGCGCCGGGGCCGGGCAACAGCGCTTCGCACCGCTCAACAGCTGGCCGGATAACGCGAGCCTCGACAAGGCGCGCCGGCTGTTGTGGCCGATCAAGCAGAAATATGGCCGGAAGATTTCCTGGGCCGATCTGATGATTCTCGCCGGCAACGTCGCGCTGGACTCAATGGGATTCAAAACGTTCGGTTTCGCCGGCGGCCGCGCCGACGTCTGGGAGCCCGAAGAACTCTATTGGGGTCCGGAGGGAACCTGGCTGGGCGACGAACGCTACAGCGGCGAACGCCAGCTGCAGAATCCGCTCGGCGCGGTGCAGATGGGCCTGATCTATGTCAATCCGGAAGG